>CAZLBQ010000135.1:0-12983 GCA_964557745.1 uncultured Anaerolineales bacterium | reverse complement strand
ACTACTGGGACGAGACGCCGCGTGACACGCAGGCGCGCGTGTTCCAGGCCCAACTGGACCTGGCCGCCGAGGTCGGGAAGCCCGTCGTCGTCCACATTCGCAGCCGCCCCGACCCGGCCCACGACGCCCACGCCGCGACGTGGGCCATCTTGAGGCGGTGGGCGGCGGCGCATCCCTGGCGTGAGACGGGGCAGCCGCTGGGCGTGCTGCACTGCTTCTCCGGCGACGCGGCGCTGGCGGAGGACGCGCTGGCCCAGGGTTTCTGTCTTGGCCTGGACGGGCCGCTGACGTACAAGAACACCCGGGCGTTGCAGGCGATGGCGGCGGGCTGGCCGACGGAGCGCGTTGTCGTCGAGACCGACGCGCCCTACCTGCCGCCGCAGCCCTATCGCGGCCAGCGCAACGAACCCGCCTACGTGCGCCTGGTGGCCGAGAAGCTGGGCGAACTACGGGGGGGCGGGCTGGCCGAGACGGCGCGGGCGACGACCAGGGCGGCGCAGGCTCTGTTTCGCTTTGACCAGGACATGGGTGATGACAGAGGGAACGTTGGGCATGAGTAGTCCCCCCGATGGCCGGTTGGCGACCGACCGCCTGGCCCTGATCCGGCCCGACCTGGCGCGACTGGAAGACCGGCTGCGCGACGTGTCGGACGTGCCCTATCCGCCTCTGGCGGCCGTCATCACCCAGTTGGTCGGCGCCGGCGGCAAGCGGTTGCGGCCGGCGGTCGCCTTCCTGGTGTGCCAGATGTACCCGTGTGAGCCTGACCGCGCGCTGGCCCTGGCCGCTGCTGTCGAGATGCTCCACACCGCCACGCTCGTCCATGATGACCTCATCGACGAGTCGGCGCTGCGGCGCGGCTTCCCCACCCTCCACACCATCTGGTCCCCGGTGGCGACGGTGCGCGCGGGCGACTACATGTTTGGCCGCGCGGCGCGCTACGCCGCCGAGACCGAGCATCCCCGCGTCATCGCACTATTCGCCGAGACGCTGGGCGTCATCGTCAATGGTGAGTTGCGCCAGCTATTCAACCGCCCGGCTGACCTGCCGACTCGCGCCGACTACGAGCGCCGCATCTATGGCAAGACGGCCGCCCTGTTCGCCGTGGCCGCCGAGGGCGCGGCCGAGCTAGGCGGCGCGCCCGCCGACGCGGTCGCGCGGCTGCGCGACTATGGCTACCACCTGGGCATGGCGTTCCAGATCGTGGACGACATCCTGGACTTCACAGCAGACGAGACGCAGCTGGGCAAGCCCGTCGGGAGCGACTTGCGCGAGGGCATCGTGACGCTGCCGGTGATGCTCTACGCCGCCGCCGAGCCGGAGTCGCCCGCCCTGCGCCGCCTGTTCGAGCAGCGCGACGACAACGGGCAGTATGCCGCCGCTGTCGCGGCGGTCGTCGCCGCCGTTCGCGCGTCGCCCGCCATCGACCAGGCCCGCGCCGAGGCGCAGTCCGAGGCCGAGCGGGCTATCGCCGCCCTCCGTGACCTCCCGCCCGGCCCGCCCCACGACGCCCTGGCCGACTTGGCCGCGCGTTCGGTGGCCCGCCGCGACTAACCAGCATGCAGCAGGCAGCAGGCAGCGGGCCGTCAACCCAGGAAGCAGTGGCAGGCGAGGAGGTTATGCCTTCCGCCTTCCGCCTGCCGCCTGCCGCTCTGGCCGTCGTTATCGTCAACTGGAACGTGCGCGACTTGCTGCGCCATTGTCTGCGTTCGTTGGCGACGGCCATCGACGCGGCCAAGCTGGACGCCACCGTGGTCGTCGTGGACAATGCCTCCACCGATGGCAGCGCGGCGATGGTCCAGGCGGAGTTTCCCTGGGTCCACCTCATCGCCGCGCCGCGCAACGTCGGCTTCACGGCGGGCAACAACCTGGGGCTGCGCGCCCTGGGGTTTGGGGACACGAACAGACTAGACTTGCCCCGCTACGCGCTGCTCCTCAACCCGGACACTGAGATCGTCGGCGATGCCCTACCGACGATGATCGCCTACCTGGACGCTCACCCGCGCGTCGGCCTGCTGGGGCCGCGCCTTCGC
The DNA here is from genome assembly GCA_964557745.1 of uncultured Anaerolineales bacterium. GTDB lineage: Bacteria > Chloroflexota > Anaerolineae > Epilineales > JAHCIE01 > JAHCIE01. Next base: position 10,953 of record CAZLBQ010000135.1, on the reverse strand, counting down.
TACCCCGATGGCCGCGCGCAGCCCTCGCGGCGGCGCTTCCCGACCCTCGCTACGGCCTTCCTGGAAAGCACGCTGCTGCAACAGTGGTTTCCCCACGCGCCCGCGCTGCGCCGCTTTTACGTCGCCGACCGCTCCGACGACGAGACCCAGGCGGTTGATTGGCTTGTGGGCGCGTGCCTGCTGGCGCGGCGGGAGGCGCTGGTCCAGGTCGGTCTGCTCGACGAGGGGTACTTCATGTACTCCGAGGAGGTGGACTGGGCGCGGCGCTTCGCCCAGGCGGGCTGGGAGGTCGCCTACCTGCCGACGGCTGAGGTGCTGCACTACGAGGGCCGCAGCAGCGAGCAGGTCGCGCCGCTGCGGCACATCCTCTTCCAGACGAGCAAGGTGCGCTATTTCCGCAAGTGGCACGGCCCGCTCGTGGCCGAGACACTGCGCCTGTTCCTCCTGCTCACCTACGTCTACCAGATGGGCGAGGAAGGGGTCAAGTGGCTGCTGGGCCACAAGCGGCCGCTGCGGGCGGAGCGGCTGCGGGCCTACCGCCAGGTGCTCCGGTCGGGGTTGCGCTGACATGCGGGTCGCGTTTATCGCGGGCGAGTACCCGCCCCAGCAGGGCGGCCTGGGCGACTACACGCGGGAGCTAGGCCGCGCCCTCATCGAGGCGGGCCACGCTGTGCGCGTCGTGACGGTCGCTGACGACGGCGTCGGCCGGCATGCGGAGAAGGCCCTGTCGCCCACGACGGGGGCGGAGGCAAGTACGCCGCCGACGGTCATGCTGAGTGGAGCGAAGCATCTCCTCTGGGAACGTTGGCAGAGCAGACTCCTCACTGCGTTCGGAGTGACAGTCGATGCTCATGTGCCGTGGCGCGCAGCGCCCGATGACGTCGAGCCTGCGGTGGGCCGCGTCGTGCGGCGCTGGAACTGGCGCGCCTGGCCGAGTGTGCGCGCTGCCGTGCGGGACGCCGACATCGTCCACCTCCAGTACCAGACGGCGGCCTACGCCATGCACCCCGTCGCCAATGCCCTGCCCTGGCTGCTGCGGCGCTTTGACGGGAGGCGTGGGCAGGCAGTGGTGACGACGTACCACGACACGCGCATCCTCTATCTCTTCCCTAAAGCAGGCCGCGTGCGCGAGTGGGTGACGGACGGCCCGGCGCGCGGCTCGGACGCCGTCATCGCCACCAACGCCGAGGACGCGGCGCGGCTGGCGAAGGTGGCGCGGCGGCTGGCCGTCATCCCTATCGGTTCCAACATTGCGCCGACAGCGGGGCCAGAGGCGCGGGCGGCGTGGCGGGCGCACTGGGGAATTGGTCCGGACACGCCGCTGCTGGTATACTTTGGTTTCGTCAACCGCGCGAAGGGGGCGGACACGCTGGTGCGGGCGCTGGCCCAGGTGCGCGGCGCGGGCCTTCCTGCGCGGCTGCTCATGCTTGGCGGGCAGGTCGGCGCGAGCGACCCCACCAACCAGGTATACCTGGCCGAGGTGCGGGCGCTGGCCCACGCGCTGGGCGTAGCCGACGCCCTGATCTGGACCGACTTCCTGCCGGAAGCCGAGGTGTCGGCGGCGCTGGTCAGCGCCGATATGGCGACCTTGCCCTACCGCGACGGCGTGTCGCTGCAGCGCGGGACGCTCATGGCCGCCCTGGCCCACGGCCTGCCCATCGTCACTACCCAGCCGCCTGTGACGACGCCCAGCCCGCTGCCGGCCCTGGTGGACGACGTCAACGCGACGCTGGTCCCGCCCGACGACGCGGCTGCCCTGGCCCGCGCCATTTGCGCGCTATGGGACGACCCGGCGCGGCGGGCGCGGCTGGGGGCGGCGGCGCGGCAACTGGCGCAGGCCTTCCGCTGGGAGCGCATCGCGCAGCAGCATATTGAACTGTATGGGAATCTCTTGTCAGAGCGCGCCGAACGACCGTGATCCTGTCTATCACTTCGAGCATGCCATGTGGCGAACGACATGCGCTGAGGCGAGACGGCGGACGACCGTCATGCTGCTGAGCGGAGCGAAGCATCTGCTCTGGCAGCCTTCCCAGAGGAGACCCCTCGCTTCGTTCGGGGTGACAGTCGAAACGTCTCAGCGCTACAGCGAAGTGTCCGACTTACCGTTCTACCTGGCGGCTGTCGCTGCGCCACCTGTTGCACGGACGGTGGCGCGGGTCGGGCTCTCGTCCTCGGCCCTGCGCCGCCTGGCCGCGCTCGGCGCGCTGGCCGTCACCCTGGTCGCCTTTGTCGCCCGCGTCTGGACCCTCGGTGCGGCGAGCCTGTGGTACGACGAGGGCTACAGCCTGTCCGTCGCCGCCAAGACCCTGCCCGACCTCTACGCCGCGCTCGTCCCCGCCGACAACAACCCCCCACTGCACTACCTGTTGCTCCACTTCTGGCTGCCGCTGGCCGGGGCGAGCGAGTTCGCTATCCGCTATGTCAGCCTCGTGCCCGGCGTGCTGCTCGTGCCGCTGGCCTTCGCCACTGTCCGCGAGGTCTACGCGGGTCGCCCCAGCGCGGCCGTGGTCGCCCTGGCCGGCGGTGTTCCCGCTGCCGCCCTCGTCGCCCTGTCGCCCTATCTGCTCTACTACGCCCAGGAAGCGCGCATGTACAGCCAACTGGCGTGCTTCGCCCTGGGGGCGACGCTGACCTTGCTGCACGCGACGCGGGAGCGCTCCAACTGGCCGGTCTGGCTGCTGCATAGCGTCCTGCTCGCTGCGCTGCTGTACTCGCACTACGCGGGCGTCTTGCTGCTGCCAGCGTTGGCGCTCTACGCCGCGCTGGGCGGCGGGCGTCTCCTGCTCCGCTGGCTGGCGGCGGCGGCGCTGACGGGTCTACTGTGGCTGCCCTGGCTGCCGTCGCTGCTGATCCAGGTGCGGCGCTTTGGCGCGAACCCCGACTACTTCCCGGCTCGCCTGAGCTTCGGTGCGGTCCTGGGCGATATCTGGTCGAGCTTCCTCGCGGTCCGCTTCCCGTGGGCCGCAGCCCTGCTGGGCATGGCGGCGGTGGGGGCGGCGGGCTTCGCCATTGCCTGGCTGGGGACGCGTGACCGCGCCGTAGCGAGACGGCTGACGCTGCTCGTGCTGGCGGCGGCGGTCCCCATGCTGACCACGGCGGCGGCGGCGACGGTTGTGCCCAAGTTCGTGGCGCGCTATGCCATCGTCGGGGCGCCCGCGCTGTACGCCGCTCTGCCGCTCCTGCTGCTGGTCCTGCTCGGCTGGCGCAGCCCCTTCCGCGTCGCCCTCTACGCCGTCATCGTCCTGGCCGCCCTCGTCTTCGCGGCGCGCCTGACGTGGGACGCGGCTGCGTCGTCGTGGGCCGCCAAAGACAACGTGCGCGGCATCGCTCAATACTTAAACGAGCGCGTCAAGCCCAGTAACACCGTACTGCACATCCGCAACGAGCCGGAGGCGTTCGACTACTACTATCGCGGCAGCGCGCCGCGCACCGCGATGGACGTCGGGCTGGACTACGCGGCAGGGGCCGAGCGCCTCAACGCCGTGCTCCAGACCCGTCCCGACCGCGTGTGGCTCGTCCTCTGGCAGCACGAGTTCACCGACCCCTCCGGCTTCGTCATCACGGAGTTGACGCGGCGCAGCGACAAGCCGCCCACGATCCGTACCAACTTCGCGGGCCATGTCCTGATGAGCTTCCAAATGGAAGACTGGTCGCCGGTCGCCGCGCAGCCCACGCCTCAACGCGCGCTCGACGCCGCCTTCGCCGACCGCCTGACGCTCGTCGGGGCCGACCGGCTGAGCGACGCGCCGAGCCTGGCGCGCTGGGTTCTCTACTGGGCGGCCCAGCAGCCCCTCGACCACGACTACGCCGTGACGGTCCAACTCGTCGATGCCCAGGGCGCGGTGCGCGTCAGCCACAACCAGGGGCTTAGCACACCGTACTTCGCCACGGCGGCGTTCCCGGTGGGCCTGGCCGTGCGCGGGCTGACCCAGGTCGCGCTGCCCGCCGACCTACCGGCGGGCGTCTACGAGGCGCGCGCTCTCGTCTGGGACACGCGCGACCAGCGCAACCTCCCCGTAGTCGGCCCTGCTGGGGTGGCGGACGGGGTGAGCGTCCCGCTCGGCTCGGTCGTGGTCCAGGGGAAGTGAGCCAGGCTGTGCCAGCGACCTTTTCCCCCATCCCCCGTCCCAACACACCGGGTTGTGCCAAGGGCGCGTCGGCGCGGCCTAGCCTGGCGCTTGAGCGCCAGGCTAACAGGGCAAAGCCCGCTCAAAGCGGGCTGGGGAGCCTGCTTCCAGCAGGCTTGGCGGCCTTAGCCCGCTCCTTCCGGGACGGGCGGCCGGACGCGCCAGGAACCGTCCCCAACGTTGGGGAGAACGAGGCACCAGTGGCGTCATGGGAGGGCCAGCGTCCCTCCTCCATCCCCCTACCCCCTTCTTCCCCCACCTCTGGGGGGAGGAAGGGGGTAGGGAGCGAAGCGACGCAGGGGTTAGTGAGGGGTGAGGTGACGGACGCCACTTCTGGTTCACGTTTCATCCTGTGGCTCCTGGTGGCGCTCGTCACGCTGGCGTTCGCGGTGCGCGTCTTCCGCCTCGACGGACAGTCGATGTGGAGCGACGAGGGGCTGAGCCTGTACCGCGCCCAGCAGAGCCTGCCCGTCATCCTGTCCAACGTCATCCAGGTCGGCGACGTGGCGTCGCAGGATACGTCGCCGCCACTGTACTTCGTACTCCTGGCCGGGCTGCGGGCCGTGGCCGGGGAGAGCGTGTTCAGCCTGCGCTTCCTGAGCGTCGCGTTCGGCGTGCTCGCCGTGCCGCTGATCTACGCCCTGGGCCGCGTCCTGTTCTCCCCGCGCACCGGCCTCGTCGCGGCGGCGCTGCTGGCCCTCGCGCCGCTCCACGTCTATTACGCCCAGGAGATGCGCAACTACGCCCTGCTCGTCGCGCTGGGCCTGCTGTCGGCGTGGACGCTGTGGGCGGTGTTCCAGGCGCAGGGGCGGCGGCGCCTCTTGTTGGGCGCGGCGTGGCTGCTCACCGCCGCCGCCCTGGTCTACACCCACTACTTCGCCCTGTTCACGCTGGCCTTCGAGGGCCTGGCGCTGCTGGTCTGGCTGCTCGCTCGCCGCGCGGACCGCCGCCTCGCCGCACTGCTCGGCGTCGCTGTGCTCGTCGCCGCGCCGCTGATCCCGTTCGGCCTGACACGGCTGCGGGCCGGGCCGCAGTTCCACTTTACCGAGATGCCGCCGCTGGACATCCTCCAGCATGGCCTGACGGCCTACGGCTATGGCATGGTCAAGGTCGTGGCCTATCCCTGGCCACTCATCCTGCCCTTCGTGGCGCTGGCGGCCCTCGGCGCGCTGCTCTGGGCGCGGTGGGCCGACAGGCGCGCCGCCATCCTGTTCACCGTCGCCTATCTGGTCATTCCCCTGGCGCTGTTTCTGGCCGTGTCGCAGATCTCGCCCATCTACAACGGCCCGCGTCACCTGCTATTCGGCCTGCCGCCGTTCCTGCTGCTCCTGGCGTGTGGCGTCACCGGGCTGCGCGGCCGCTGGGCCTGGGCGCTCGCGCCCGTGCTAGTCGCGCTGCTGGTCCAGCAGGTGGCGCGCCTCCACGACCAGGTGTTTGACCTGGCCGTGTACCGCGATGACGTGCGCGTCGCCGCCGAGTACCTGAGCCAACACGCCGCGCCCGAGGACGTGGTCGTCCTGCACGACGCGCTCATTGGCTTCACCCTCCGCCACTACTACACGGGGGCCGCGCCCGTCGTGGCCGTCCCGCCCTACGGGCGCGGCGACGAGGACGCGGCGACGGCTGAACTGGCCGACCTAGCCCGCGCCCACCCGCGCCTGTGGTTCCTGAGCGACCCACGCCCGCGCGACGGCTTCCCCACCAAGGCGCTGCCGCGTTGGCTGGATGAGAACTTGCTGGGCCGCTTCGCCGCCAGCTTCCGCGTGCTGTGGCTGCCCCTGTCCATCACCCAGTATCGCGCCGCCCTGCCGGTTAGTGACAGCCCGCCGCCCGACGCGACGGCCCTGGCGCAGACCTGGCCCAACGGGCTGGCGCTGCGCGGCGCCCGCCTGCGTGACGCGTCGCCGAGCGTGGACCGGCCGCTCCAACTGACCCTGTACTGGACCGTCAACGGTCGCGTGGCCGCGGATCCGCGCCTGGAGCTGCGGCTGGTGGACGAGGCCGGGCACGTGTGGTGGCGCGGCAGCCGCGAGTTCTATCCCGAAAAACCGATGGCCGACTGGCCGACGGGCAAGGTCGTCGCCTTGGACGTCGACATCGACCTGCCGCCCGGCCTGGCCCCCGTCCCCTACACCCTCCAGTGGCGGTTGGCCGAGGGGCCAGAGCGGCGCGTCCTCGCCCCACAGGCGGGCGGGGACCGCGACGGCTGGCTGACGGGTCTGGCTGTCCCATTCCATCGCCCGGCTCAGCCGGTCGAACTCCCCGAAGCCGCCACGCGGACGGCGGCCTCGGCGCGTTTCGACGGGCTGGACATCATCGCTTTCGACGGCCCGAAGATCGCCCCCCGGCCCGGCGAGGTGTGGACCGGGAGCGTCTACTGGCGCGCTCGCCAGCCAACCGCCAGCGGCTCGCAGGTGCGGGCACGGCTGGTGGACGCGGTGGGGAAGACGGTGGCCGAGACGACCGTCCCATGGTCGGCGGCGAGCTTCCCGACCAGCGCCGCGCAGGCGGGCGATGTCGTGCGCAGCGACATGGTTCTAGCCGTACCGGCCTCGGTCGCGGGTGGCGAGTACGGGTTGGACGTGACGCTGCTGGGCACGGACGGCCAGCCGCTCAAGGGCCGCGCCGGTCTGCTGGGCTGGCCGACGAACTGGGTGCGCCTGGGGACGGTCACGGTCCAGGACTGGCCGCTGGTCACCGACGCGCCACCCGTCCAGCGCGCCCTGGACGCGGTCATCGGCCCGGCGCGGCTGGTGGGCGCTGACCTCTCGGCCCCGCAACTCCCGGCGGGTGAGACCCTGACGGTGGCCCTGGTCTGGCAGGTCCAGACGCGCGCCGATACGAGCTACAAGACCTTTATCCACCTCCTCGACGGTCAGGGCCAACTGCGCGCCCAGGTTGATGCCTTCCCCCTCGGCGGGATGCGCCCGACGGACGGCTGGCGGCCCGGCGAGGTTCTCAGGGACGAGTACCGCCTGGCCTTGCCCGCCGACCTGCCGGCTGGGACCTACCCCCTGGGGGCGGGCCTGTATCGACCCGACGATGGCGCGCGTGCCCCGGACAGCGTCGGCGGAGTGCGGCAGCCGCCCGACATGGTCGAGCTAGGGACGGTCGAGGTGCGCCGGTGAGCCGTCGCTCGGTGCCGGCCATCGCGGTCATCCTACTCGGCTTTATTGTCCTGGCGAGCGTCTACAGCCTGCTGACGCCCGTCTTCGAGGGGCCGGACGAGCCGTGGCACTTCGCCTACGTCCAGCACCTGGCCCAGCAGCGCAGCCTGCCGCGCCAGGACGACCCTCAGGCCCGCGAACTCATCGCCCAGGAGGTGGGCGGCCCGCCGCTGTACTATGCCCTGGTCGCGCTGGCGACGGGGTGGATCGACACGTCGGACTTTCCCGCTGCCTTCCCGCGCAACCCCCACTTCACGTCCAAAAACGCCGGGACCGTCGCCGACAACAAGAACCGCAACGCCCACACCGACGCCGAGGACTTCCCGTGGCACGGGGCGACGCTGGCGGTCCGCGTCGGGCGGCTGGTGACGGTCCTGCTGGCCGCGCTGGCCGTCCTGGCGACGTGGGGCATCGCCCGCGAGCTGTGGCCGGGCGAGCCATTACCTCCGCTGCTGGCGGCGCTCGTCCTGGCCGCCACGCCCATGTTCCTCTTTGTCGCGGGTGTCATCAGCAACGACGCGCCCGCCGCTGCCTTCGCCACGCTGGCGCTGTGGGTAATGGCCGTCATCGCGCGGCGCGGGGTGACGTGGCCGCGCCTGACGGCGCTGGGGCTGGCGCTGGCCGCCAGCTGGCTGACCAAGGTCAGCACGCTCACTCTGGCGCTGCCTGCCGTCATCGCCATTGGCTGGGCGGCCTGGACGGCGTGCTCGGTCACCAGGTGGCGGGCCATCGTGGTGCGGACCGTCCGCGACAGCCTCTACAGCCTGGGGCTGGCGGCGCTGGTGAGCGGCTGGTGGGTTGTGCGTAACGCCCTGCTCTTCAACGATCCGCTCGGCGTCCAGCCGCACTTCACCACCCCGCTGGCCCACCGCCGGCCCACGCCGCTGCTGACTGAGGTGGCGAAGCTGCCCGACGTCTGGGACACCTACTGGGCCGCCTTCGGCTGGGGCAACATCCTCCTGCCCCCCTGGGTCTACACCCTCATCCGCCTGGCCGCCCTCGTCGCGCTGGTGGGTGTGGCATGGTGGCTGTGGCGGCAGGCGGCAGGCGGCAGGCGGCAGGCGGCAGGCGGCAGGCAGCAGGTAGGAGGCGGCAGGCAGCAGGCAGGAGGCGGAAGGCAGAAGGCGGAAGGCGGGCAACCGTCCATCGTCCATCGTCCATCGTCAATGGCACTCAGCACTCTCCTCCTCCTCCTCGCCGTCGGCGTGACGCTCGGCTCGTTGGTGCGCTGGATGCAGCAGGTGGAAGCCCCACACGGGCGGCTGCTCTATCCGGCGGCGGGCGCGCTGTCGGTTCTCCTCGTCCTCGGCTGGTGGACTCTCGCGCGGCGCGTCGGGCGCCCCTGGCTGGCCGCGCTGCCCGTCGCGGCCCTCGTCCTCCTCGCGCTCATCGTCCCCTGGACAACCCTGCGGCCCGCCTACGCCCGCCCGGCCTGGCTCAGCGACGCCCAGGCCGCCGCCCTGACGCCGCGCCTGGACTGGCAGTTCGGGGACGTCGCGCGGCTGGTCAGTGTCACCACAGCCCGGGACCGCCTCGCGCCGGGCCAGGACTTGCCGGTGCGGCTGTGCTGGGAACCGCTGAGACGCACCGACATCCCATACAGTGTCTTCGTGCAGCTTGTCGGGGCCAACGACCGCGTCGCCGCGCTCCACCACTCCTACCCCGGCCGCGGCGCGTACCCGACGACGGGCTGGCAGCCGGGGCGCGTCTTCTGCGACGACGACGTCGTGCCCGTCAAGCCCGACGAGATCAACCCACAGCGGCCCGAACTGCTGCGGCTGGAGGTTGGTCTGTTTGACTTCGAGACGGGCAAGCGGCTGCCGGTCACGGTAGATGGCCGCCCCCGCGCCGACTACTACGTCGGCCAGGTCAAGACGATTCCCGCCAGCGGCCTGCCGACGCGCGCGCCGTCGCCCGACGACGCGGTCTTGGGCGGCCAGGTACGGCTGGCTGAGGCGGCGCTGTCGCCGACGCCCGCGCGCGCGGGCCAGCCTGTCACCTTGACCCTGACGTGGCAGGCGGAGCGGCGGCCCGACGCCGACTACCAGGTCTTGATCCACGTCCTGGACGCGGCCGGCCGGGAGGTCGGCAACTTCGACGGCCCGCCCCTTGCTGGGGCTTACCCGACCTCGTGGTGGGACGCGGGTGAGGTCGTGACGGACACGCATACCTTCCAGGCTCCGCGTGCGCCGGGCCGCTACACGGTCCAGGTCGGGCTGTACCGTCTCGACACGGGCGAGCGACTGGCGGTGACGGGGCCGCAGGTGGGCGACGATGGGACGGTGCAGGTGGGGTTGGAAACGGTCGCTGGCAATTAAGAGGCGCGCCGACTGGAAGTCGGGCCTGGGGAGCCTACGGCTGGTCGTCCGCCTGAGCGGACGAGGGGAGCGTTGGCGGAGGCCGACACCCGGCCGCAGGCCCGACAGCCGCGACTGCGAGTCGCCGAGCGCCAGGGAAGGAACAGAACGATCATGAAAATTCTGATTCTGGGCGGGACGGTATTCCTGGGACGGCACCTGGTGGACGCGGCGCTGGCGCGGGGCCACGACGTGACCCTGTTCAATCGCGGCCAGCACAACCCCGACTGGTTCCCGCTAGTCGAGAAGCTGCGCGGCGACCGCGCCAGCGACCTGTCGGCGCTGGCCGGGCGGCGCTGGGACCGTGTCATCGACACCAGCGGCTACGTGCCGCGTATCGTCCGCCGGTCGGCCGAGGCGCTGGCCGACGCGGTGGACCACTACACCTTCATCTCGACCCTCTCGGTGTACGCCGACGTGAGCCGGCGAGGCGTCGACGAGACGGCTCCGGTGGGGACGCTGGCCGATCCAAGTGTGGAGGAGATCACAGGGGAGACCTACGGCCCGCTCAAGGCGCTGTGCGAGCAGGTCGCCGAGGCGGCGCTGCCGGAGCGGGCGCTCATCGTCCGGCCCGGCCTCATCGTTGGCCCGTATGACCCCACCGACCGCTTCACCTACTGGCCCGCTCGCGTCGCCCAGGGTGGCGAGGTCCTGGCCCCCAACCGCCCCGAGCACCCGACCCAGTTCATCGACGCCCGCGACCTGGCCGAGTGGACGATGCGGCTGGCCGAGGCGGGCCAGACCGGCGTGTTCAACGCGACGGGGGCAGATGAGCCGCTGACGTTGGGCGCGGTGCTGGACACGGCGCGCGACGTCAGCGGCAGCGAGGCGACCTTGACCTGGGTCAGCGAGGACTTCCTACTGGAGCAGGGAGTTCAGCCGTGGAGCGAACTGCCGCTCTGGATCCCCGAGAGCGACCCCAGCATGGCCGGCTTCAACCACGTCTCGATCGCCCGCGCCCTGGCGACCGGGCTGACCTTCCGCCCCCTGGCCGACACGGTGCGCGACACGCTGGCCTGGGACGCGATGCGGCTGTCCGACACGCCCCGCCGCGCCGGCCTGACGCGCGAACGCGAGGCGGCGGTGCTGGCGGCGTGGGACAGCCGCGAGCGGTCGTGATGCTCGGAGTTACACGTCCAGGTTGCGGACGTCCTTGGCGTGCGAGTTGATGAAGCGCGTGCGCGGCGGGACGGCCGACCCCATCAGGATGTCGAAGGTGCGGTCGGCGGCGATGGCGTCCTCGACGGTGACCTGGAGGACGGTGCGGTTCTCCGGGTTCATCGTCGTCTCCCACAACTGCTC
>CAZLBQ010000134.1:0-12995 GCA_964557745.1 uncultured Anaerolineales bacterium | reverse complement strand
GACGGTCCACCCTACAAGGTTGGCGTCGCCATCGCCGACATCACGACGGGCATGATGGCGGCCCAGGCCGTCCTGGCTGCCCTGTTCCACCGCGAGCGAACGGGCGTGGGGCAGGCTATCGACATCGCCCTGTTCGATACGCACCTGGCGTGGCTGGCGAATGTGGGCAGCAGCGTCCTGGTGACGGGGGAGGAGGCCCAACGCTACGGCAACGCCCACCAGAGCCTCGTGCCCTACGAGGTCTTCCCAACCGCCGACGGCTACCTGGCGCTGGGCGTCGGGAACGACGGCCAGTTTTGCCGCCTGTGTGACCTGCTCGGCCACGCTGAGTGGGCCGCCGACACCCGTTTCGCCACCAACCCGGCCCGCGTGGCGCACCGGGAGGTCCTGCTGCCCCTGCTACGCGACGCGCTCACGGCGCGCCCAACGGACGCCTGGCTGGCCGACCTCGCGCCGCTGGGGATTCCGGCTGGGCGGGTCAACTCGGTGCGGGAGGCGCTGGCGACCGAGACGGCCCAGGCGCGGGAGATGGTGGTGCAGGTTCCGCACCCGACGGCGGGGATGGTCCCCCTCGTCAATTCACCGCTCAAGTTCTCCGCGACGCCGACGGCCATCCGCCGCCACCCGCCGCTGTTGGGCGAGCACACGGATGAGGTGCTGGCTGAGCTGGGCTATGGGGAGGCCGAGATTGCCCGGCTGCGCGCGGCGGGGGACGTGTGAGCCAGGCGGCCGACTGAAGTTGGCGCTACGGTGTCCCTCCGAGCGGAGCGAGGGGTGTCCTCTAGCCATGCTGGCAGAGCAGATGCCTCACTCCGTTCGGCATGACAGTCGTAGGCGTTAGAACTCCTCGGCGGGGACGACGAGGACGGGGATGTCGGCGCCGGCGATGACCTGGCGGGTCACGTCGCCCAGGCCCGACCGGCCTCGGCGCGGGCCAGGACTGCCGACGACGATAAGGCTGTAGCCACCCGTCTTTGCCTCGTCCAGGATGCCCCGCGCGGGGTGCGGCGCGGACCGAAGGCGGATGTCGGTCGTCACATCGAGGCCGCGCAGGGTGCCGGCGGCGCGTTCCAGGTGGTGGCGCGCCAGGGGCGATGCCTCGCTGCCCTCGCGGGTCAGGTAGAGCAGGCTGGCGGGCGCGCCCAGGCGGCGGGCCAGCCGCCCGCCAACACGCACGTCGCTCTTGCCCGGCTCGCCGGCCGCCGTGCAGATGACCAGGCGTTCGATATCCACGGCGTGGCGCACGACAAACGACGGCACGAAGGCCTGCTGGAAGTAGTCACTCAATTCCTCGGCGGTTAGCCCGCGCCGGCCCTTGTCATCGCTGCCCGCCGGCAGGACCGCATAATCGTAGACACCCTCGGCCTGCTCGGTCAGGAGCTGGGGAATCACATCCCCGAAACGAACCTTCATCTCCCCTGTCAACCCTGCCTCAACCACGCGGCGCTGCGCCTCAGCGCGCAACGTGTCGGCAGCTTCCGCCTGGGGGGCAACGACCAGGACGCTGACCGTCCCCTGGAGTCGCTCCGCCAGGCGGCGAGCCAGCGCCAGATGGGGCGTCTCGCCCTGGGTGGGGTCGAGGACGAGCAGGCGGGGCGACGGGGCCTGGAGGATGTGCCAGCCGCGCAGGCTGACCCAGAACTGCTCGGCCGCGACAGGCGCAGCCGTGGGGAGCAGGGCGTCCACGAGTAGACCCTCCTCACCGAACGGCACGGGCGGGGCGATCTGGCGGGTGGCGGGCAGGCGCGGCAGGCGCAGGCGCACGCGGCGGAAGGGGCCATTGAAGCTGTGCTCGATGACCGTGCCCTGGCCCAGCGCCAGGCCGTCCGAGGGCGGCGCGGCGCTCAGGGCGACCTGCTCCGGGCGGAAGAGCATCTGGACGCGCGCCTCGTCATCGTGGGGGGCATCGGGCGGGAGGGGGACGCGCAGCGAGCCAAAGAGGGCGTCGCCATCGCGCGCCCGGCCGGTCAGGACGCAGCCCGCGCCGAGGAAGGTGGCGACGAAGACGGTCTGAGGGCGGTGGTAGAGGGTCTCCGGCGGCCCGACTTCGAGCAGGCGGCCGCGCTCGATGACGCCGATGCGGTCGCCTAACTCGAAGGCCTCCTCCTGGTCGTGGGTGACGAGGATGGTGGTCACGCCCAGCCGGTCCTGGATCTCCTTGAGGCTGCGGCGCAGCAAGGCGCGGATCTTGACGTCGAGGGCGCCGAATGGCTCGTCGAGGAGGAGGACGCTCGGCTCGTAAGCCAGGGCGCGGGCCAGGGCGACACGCTGGCGCTGGCCGCCGGAGAGCTGGTCGGCGTAGCGGCTGCCCAGGCCCGCCAGCCCGACCAGGTCCAGCAACTCCTCGCGGCGGCGCGCGCGCTCGGCAGGTGGCACACGGCGGATCTTCAACCCAAATTCGATGTTGTCGGCCACACTCATGTGGCGGAAGATGGAGTAGTTTTGAAAGACGAAGCCCGTGCCGCGCTGCTGGGGCGGCAGGAAGGTCACGTCGCGCCCGTGCAGCAGGATGCGCCCGCTGTCGGGTCCGGTCAGGCCAGCGATAAGGCGCAGGATGGTGCTCTTGCCGCTGCCGCTCGCGCCGAGGAGGACGAACAGCTCACCGTCGGCGACTTCGAGGGACACGCGCTCGACCACGGGCAGGCCGCGAAACCGCTTGGTGAGGCTGTCAAGCACGATGGACATTAGCGCCCCTCCTCGCCTGGCCGCTGCGTGAAGCGGAGCAGAACAAAGAAGATGACAAAGGACAGTGTTGCCAGGACGGCGGCGACGGCGTTGGCGTTGGCGACGTTGCCCGCCTCGAATTGGGCGAAGATGTACAGCGGCGCGGTCTGGGTGCGCAGCCGTAGGTTGCCCGACACCAGGACGGTCGCGCCGAACTCGCCCAGGGAGTGGGCGAACGTCAGCAGTGAGCCGCTGAAGAGGCCGCCGCGCAGCGCGGGCAGCAGGATGTGGCGAAAGGTCTGCCACTGGCTGGCCCCGATGGTGTAGGCCGCCTCCTCGTAGGTGCGCTCCAACTCATCGAGGAGGGGCTTGACCGCGCCGACCATGTAGGGGAAGGTGACGAAGATGTGGGCCAGGAGGACACCGACCGGCGTGAACATGGGTTGCAAGCCCAGGGGGGTGAGGAGGCGGCCCAGCCAGCCAATCGGCCCCCAGAGCAGAAGCAGCGATGTGCCGACGACAACGGTTGGGATGGCGACGGGTAGGTTGATGACGATGCTCAGCGCGCCCTGGCCGGGGAAGCGGTACTTGCTGAGGACGTAGGCCGCGTACGTGCCGAGCAGGGTGTTGACGACAGCGGTGGCGAAGGCGATCTGGAGGCTGAAGCGCAGCGCGAACTGGGCGTCCTCGCTCTGCAGGGCGGCCCAGAAGGCAGGCCAGCCGCCGCGCAGAGCGAACCCGTAGACCGCCGCCAGGGGCAGGAGGAGGAGCGGCAGCAGGACCAGGACCAGGGCACCGACGGGGAGCAAGTACGCCGGACGACGGCGGGGCAGCGGGGTATCGAGGGACAGAGCGCTCATCGACCTAGCTCCTTGAGGACGCGTCCCTTCCAGACGCCGTCCACGATGTCACGTTTGGCCTCCCGCCAGCCGCCCAGGTCGTCGATCAGGAAGGGGTCGCCGATAGTCCCGAAGGCGGGGTTGACGCGGTTCAGCGCCTCATCCACGCTGCGGAAGCCGTTGGCGACGAAGAGCCGCTGGGCTTTGTCGCTCCACAGGAACTTGACGAAGGCCTCGACCATGGGGCGGTCGGCGGGGGCGATGTTGCGGTCTACGACGACCAGCGTGTGCTCGCTCAGGATGGTGCTGCGCGGGTAGACGATCTCGGAGCGGAGTTGGCCGCGCGCCAGGTCATACAGCGCCTCTTGCTCGTAGGTGACGAGGGCGTCGCCGAAGCCGTTCTCGAACTGGGTGCGGGCGGCGCGCGCCGAGGCGGCCTGAGCGACGACATTCTGCCAGACGCCGAGCAGTTGGGTGTAACCGGCCTGGGCCTGGCCGCCGTTCAGCCGCACGGCGCTGCCGTACTCGGCGACGATGGCCCAGTTGGCCCCGCCGGAGGTGAGTGGATCGGGGTGGACGACGCGCACGCCGGGCCGCGCCAGGTCGGCGAAGTCGCGGATGTTGAGGGGGTTGCCGGGGCGGACGAGGATGATGAACGGCGTGCGATTGACGACGCCGCGCTGCGGGAGGCTCCGCCAACTGCCCGGCGGGATGACCTCAGCGTCGGCGAGGCGCTGGGCGTCGAGGTCGAGGGAGAGCAAGGCGACCTGGGCGGGTACGCCGAGGATGAGCTGGTTGGTGACGGTGCCCGACCCGCCGAACGAGCCGATGAACTCGACGCGCTCACCCGTCTGGGCCTGCCAGGCGGCCTGGAAGGCGGGGAAGATGGCCTTGGTCATCACCTCGTCCAGGATGCTGAAGCCGTAGAAGATGAGGGTGCGCGGCGGGGCGGTGGGGCGGCCGAGGGGAAGCCAGGGCCAGAAGGCATACAGGACCAGGGAGCCAAGCACGACGGCGGGCAAGGCGGCACGGATCCGTCCCACGAGTCGAACCAACTGTGACGGCATGGGGCCTCCTGGTGCGGACAATGCGAAGCTAAACAGCGTGGGATAGGGGAACCATCAGGGCAGCGTAGCCGGTGGAGAGGGCGTCAGCGAGAGGGGGAAGTATAGCACGTGACGCGTAGAAAGGCCACAAATGGGAAGGGGAGACGCTCGTCCCTCATCCCCTGGCCCCTTCTCCCCCACGGGGAGAAGGGGAGGCCAAACCCCCTCTCCCGTTTTGGGAGAGGGGGTTTGGGGGGGAGGGAGATAGGCGCTAGCTGCACATGTACAGGTGGAACGTGAAGTCGCTATCGAGCGGCAGCACGGGCGCGAAGGCGCCAGGCAACACGCGGCTCAGGGCCTGACCAGGGATGATGCTGCCGTTGTGGCGAAGCCACTTGAACATCACGGGCGACTGCGGGGCGCTGAGGACCAGGCGGTACGGATTGCCGCCGACGAGGACGCCGCCGTCGCAGTTGAAGTTGAACGTGACCCACGTCGGGACGCCGATGGGGAGGGGACCAGCCGGCGCCACGGCCACATCGAGGGCCGCGCCGCCCAGCGTTTCGACGCGCATGATGAGCGGGCCGTTGTTGGCCGCGCCCTTGACGAGCAGGGCCTGGACCTTGCAGACGCGGCTGGTCTTAGGGGCGAGGAAGGTCTGGCCCAACTGGGTCGTGGCGCCGAACGGCGACGATGTGTCCCAGAGGGGCTGGCGCAGGCGCAGGATACACGCTGTCAGGGCCTCGGTCCCCTCGGCGTCGGCGCACAGGCGGGGCGCGTCGCCCGTCGTCCCCAACTCTGCCGCGCTCGCCCGGCTGGCGGGCAGGGTCAACACCGCCAGAACCAGCGCGCTCATCACGACGACCAACAGCTTGACAAATCTTAGCGTCAACATGGCTTCAGTCTCCTTTCCAAATCGGTGTACCTATAGACTAAAGCCAGTATACCGTGAGCGCCGGTCGCTCGCTGCGAGATGCGCCACGCGGCGAGTGTGGAGTGTGTCACATCCTCCTATGCCAGACCCTTCTCGTCGACGAGGCCCACGGCGGCCAAGCGGCGGAAGTGGTCAATAGTGGCGGCCACACCCTCGACGAGGGGGGTCCAGCGCACCGGGCCAATCGCCGCCTGTAGGCCGGCGTCGTCGTACTGGTAGGGGAAGGGCAGCTGGCGGTTGTCGAAGGTGATGGAGCCGCGCGTGTCGGGCGCAGCCACCTCGATGGCCTTGACGACGTCGCTCATTGGGGCAGCCGTCCCGCTCAGGTTGAACACGCCCTGGCCGGGCCACTCGGCCTCTGCAGCCTGGATGAAGACCTGGGCGACGTCGCTGGCCCACTGCATGGCGTTGCCGCCACCAAAGGGGATGTGGTAGGGACGGCCCAGCGCGGCGGCGAGCATGGCCTTGGTGGGGCTGGAGGTCATGCCCTGGTCACGGGCGACGCCATAGACGACACCGGGGCGCAGGCCAATCGAGGGAAGCTGCCAGTCCTGCCAGTAGATGCGCGCCGTGCCCTCGTTGGCCTGCTTGTAGACACCGTAGAGGGTCGTCGGGGCGAGAGCGGCGCTGTCGGGCATCGGCCCGTCGGGATAGTCTTCGGGCGCGCCGTAGACGGCGATGGACGAGGCGTAGACCAGATTGCGCACCTGGCCCTGGCTGCGGCGCGCCGCCTCAAACAGGTTGACCGTGCCGACGACATTGACGCGCGCGCCCAGCGAGGGGTCGGCGCGGCAGAAGGGGACCTGGAGGGCGGCCAGGTGGATGATGTGGCTGATGCCGTGGTCGGCGACGATACGCTCGATGGCGGGCAGGTCGGTGATGTCGCCGACGAGGAAGGTAATCTTGTCCCGCGCAGCATCGTCCATGAGCAGGCGCGGGCGGGTGGGAGTCGCGGCAACGTCGAGGACGACGACGGGCTGGTCCGCCGCGACGAGGTGGCGGAGTGTCCAGGCGCCGATACAGCCCAGGGCGCCGGTGACGAGAAAGCGGGGCATGGGGCTAGACTCCTTGTTACAGAGGGAATGACGATGGGGGTTGAACGACGGCGAGGCGGCCGCCGCGGGCCAGTTGCTCGGCGTCCCAGGTGACGAGTGGGACGTCGAGGTGATGCGCCAGGGCGACGTAAACGGCATCCGCGCCGCCCAGCCGATAGGTACTGCTCACATCGGCTGCTTGCCGCCCCAGCGCGTGATCCACCGCATGCAGTTCTACGCCGGGTAAGTCGAGTAGTGTCTGAACGGCGCGCTGCCCCTGGGGGACACGTCCCGTTCGCCGGCTGACAGCGCCACCGACTTCCGCCAGCAAGAGAATGGGCGCGACCACGAGATGCCCGGCCGCGAGGTAAGTCAGCAGCCAATCTGAGCTTTGGACATGGTGAACATCGTCTCGCACAAAGCGAGCCACCCAGACACTAGCGTCCACGACGATCATAGTTCGCGCCGCACGTCGCGGACGGCTTCCTCAGCCGATACGCCTTCGGGCCAGTATTCGCTAATTTCTTCGGCCAGACGGTCCATCTTCGCCCACACCGCCGCCAGGCGTTCACGGTCGACTTCGCGCTTGACGGGGACGATCTTGCCGACCACCCGCCCGCGATAGGTAATCTCGATTTCCTGGCCCTCCTCGCGGACGAGGCGGACGATCTCGCTGGCCTGCGCCTTCAGCTCGCGCACACCCACGGAGCGCATACACCCTCCCCATGTGGTCTCATGTGTAGTCACATCATAGCATCCAGGAGAACGGCTGTCAAGCGCGGCTGGATGTTGCCTCCCATGCGGGCGCATGTTATAATAGCCGCCACGAAAGCCTGCCACCATCCCACCGAGCGAGGTCTGCCATGCGCAAAGTTGGTCTTCTCGTCGGCCGCGAGCGCTCCTTCCCCGACGCTCTGATTGCGGAAGTCGCGCGGCGCGACGCCGGGGTCACGGTCGAGTACGCGCGCCTCGGCGCGCCCGTAATGGACGAGCGCCCGCCCTACGATGTCCTCGTGGACCGCATCTCCCACGAAGTCCCCATGTACGCCTCGTATCTCAAGAATGCGGTGCTACAGGGCGTCGTGGTCATCAACGATCCCTTCTGGCGCATGGCCGACGACAAGTTCTTCGCCAACTCGGTGGCCGACAAGCTCGGCGTCGCCATCCCCAAGACCGTCGCCCTGCCCAACAAGGACTACATCCCCGGCGTGGTGGCGGAGAGCCTGCGCAACCTGGTCTACCCGCTGGACTGGGACGGCATTGTGGGCTACACAGGGCTGCCGGCCATCATGAAGCCGGCGTCGGGCGGCGGCTGGCGGGATGTCTACAAGATCGACAGCCTCCAGGAACTGTGGTGGCGCTACGACCACACGGGGACGCGCCAGTTTATCCTGCAGGAGTACATCGACTGGGACAACTACGTCCGCTGCATCGTCATTGGCGACCGCGACGTGCTGGTCACGCATTGGGACCCACGCCGCAACCACTTTGACCGCTACGCCAGCGCCGACGTCCCCATCGACTCGGCCATCGCCGACCGCTGCTACCGCGACGCCCTAGCGCTGTGCCACGCGCTGGGCTATGAGATGAACACCGTCGAGTTCGCCGTCCGTGACGGCGTCCCCATCGCTATTGACTTCACCAACTCCGCGCCCGACTTCGACATCTCGTCGCTCAAGGACGCCTACTTCAAGTGGGTAGTGAACAAGATGGCGAATTTGGTCATCGACCGCGCGCTAAATGGCCCGCGGCAGACGACGCATCGCTGGGATCAAGTCATCCAGAAAGAAGCCGCGGCGTGACGCACCCGGCCGTCGCGGTGTACCACGACCGCCTGGCGCGGGCCGACGCGCCCGCCCTGGCCGAGGACCTGTTCGCCGCCATGCGCGAGCGGCGGCTGACCTTCGGCGACCGGCTCGTGTGCAACGTGCTGCGGCCGCACTTCATCGCCGAGCGCGACTACGAGTTCGTCCAGGACGCGGCGGCGCGGGTGATGAGCGCCATCGCGCGGCTGGGCGAGGCGCTGCTGGCCGAGCCGGCGCTGCTGGCCGAGGTGGGGCTGACGCCCGACGAGGAGGCGCTCGTCCGCATCCCTTTTGGCTACGGCGCGCCCGACGTCTCGGCCCGCCTCGACTCGTTCTTTGTCGGCCAGGATAGCCTGTCTTTCATCGAGTACAACGCCGAGAGTCCGGGCGGGCTGGCGTTCGGGGAAGTGCTCGGCGACCTGTTCGCCCAGTTCCCGGTCATGGTCGAAGTCGCCCGGCGCTATCCCTACCGCACGTTTCCCATCCGCGCGACGATCCTCGACCACCTGCTGGCGGTCTACAAGGCGTGGGGCGGGCACGCCAGGCCCAATATCGCCATTGTCGACTGGCGTGAAGTCCGCACCTACAACGAGTTCATCTTGTGCCAGGAGACGTTCGACGCCGCGGGCTACGCCACGCGCATCGTCGACCCGGGCGAGCTAGAGTACAGCGGCGGCAAGCTGCGGGCGGGCGACTTCGTCATCGACCTGGTGTACAAGAGGGTTGTCAGCGGCGAACTGCTGGCGCGCGGCGGGCTAGACCACCCGCTGGTGCGGGCCGTGGCCGATGGGGCGGTGTGCATCGCCAATGCGTTCCGCTCGCACCTGCTGCTCAAGAAGGCGCTGTTCGCCCTGCTGAGCGACCCGCGCTACGCCACCCTCTACACGCCCGACCAGCAGGCGGCCATCGCGGCCCACATCCCGTGGACGCGCCTGGTGCGCCCGACCGTCACCGACTGGCAGGGCGAGCGGGTGGACCTGCTCGATTTCGCCGCCCAAAACCGTGAGGCGCTGGTCCTCAAGCCGAGCGGCGAGTATGGTGGGACTGGGGTCGTGCTGGGCTGGGAGGTGAGCGGCTCCGAGTGGGAAGAGGCGCTGCGCCACGCCCTGGACGGCGTCTACGTCCTCCAGGAACGCGTGCCGGTTCCCAGAGAGAGCTTCCCGGTGCTGCTCGACGGGTCGATCCAACTAGCCGCCCGCTATCTCGACCTTGACCCCTACGTCTGGCAAGGAACGCAGACGCTCGGCTGCGGTGTCCGCCTGTCGGGCGGGGCGCTCCTCAATGTCTCCGCCGGCGGCGGCTCCGCCCTCCCCATGTTTGTCCTGCGCGAGTGACGCACCCCGACCATGCTTGACGACCTGCTCCGCAATAACGCCGTCCAGACGGTGATCCAGGCCATCATCAATTTCCGGCTGTACCTCTACCTGTTCGCGGCGCTGGGCGCGCTTATCGCCTTGCGCGCGCTGCTACGCGCCCGCAAGGCCCGCGCCCGCGCCATGTTCGGCCTGGAACGCGAGGCGGCGGCGCGGGACGTCAGTTCGGCGCTGTTCGCACTGCTGCTGATGGCCCTCCTGGCGGGCGGCGTCTACGGGCTGGCGACGTACGCCACGCCGGAAGCCATCGCCCAGCGGGCCGACGCGCGCGCCCACGCGGTCGCCACGGCCACCGCGCAGGCCCGCCAGACGGCGGTCGTCGTCCAGGCGACCAACGTCGCCCGCACGCCATCCCCCACGCCGCCGCCGCCCACTCAGACTCCGATCCCCCAGCCCACCGACACGCCCGCGCCGCCTGACATCACCCGCTCGTGCCACGGCGAAGGCGACCCCCTTCAGATGCGCTACGTCGACCGCCAGGGCGTGAACCTGCGCCGCTCGCCCGAGTTCCGCAACGACAACATCCTGACCACGCTCCAGTTCAGCAACGAGGTGTGTGTCTACAGCGAGGAGCAGAGCGGAACAGACGTCTGGCTCAAGGTCACGGTCAAGGACATCGAGGGCTACGCCTACATCCTCAAGAGCCTGACGCGGCCCTGAGTCATGCCTCGCTACGCTCGGCATGACCGTCGGCGGGGTTCTTGGCTCATCGCCTGTCGATGGCGACATGGCATTCTCAGGGTGACAGTCGAAGGGGTTTCCTTCACGCACTTGACACAGCCGCGATTCGGCGCTAGAATCGTTCGCACTAGAGAACATCCGTTCGTTCGACGAGCGTTCCACAGGCCACGCCTATGACCAAGTCAGCCCCGACGACGACCTCCTGGCAGGGAGCGGAAGCCTCCGCCCCGATGGCGCGTCAGTTCCTCCAGATCAAGCGCCAGTTCCCCGACGCCATTGTCTTCTTCCGCCTCGGCGACTTCTACGAGACGTTCAATGAGGACGCCGAGATCGCCTCGCGCGTCCTCAACATCACGTTCACCAGCCGCAAGATGCAGGGCGACGAGCGTTGGCCAATGGCGGGCGTGCCTCACCACGCCGTCAATCACTACCTGTCGCGCATGGTGCGGGCGGGTTACAAGTGCGCCATCGTGGACCAGATGGAGGAACCGACCGGCAAGCTCGTCGAGCGCGCCGTCACCCGCGTGCTCACCCCCGGCACCATCGTCGAGCCGAATATGCTCGACGCCCGCCGCAACAACTACCTGGCCGCGTTGGTGCTGGACGGAGAGCGGGCCGGTCTGGCGTACTGCGACGTGACGACCGGCGAGTTCTGCGCCACCCAGTTGCATGGCGCGGACATCCTGACCCAGGTGCGCCACGAGTTCGAGCGCCTGCAGCCGGCCGAGGTACTCATCGCCGACAAGACGGCGGGGCGGCGGCCAACGCGCGTCCAGAAGGCAGCGGGCGAGGCGGTGGACCCGGCCCTGGCGAGCCTGGCCTATCCGTTCTCGCCGTATCCGGCCTGGCGCTTCGACACCGAGATCGCCCGCCAGTGCCTGCTGGATCACTTCGACGTTGGCTCTGTCGACGGCTTTGGCCTGGCGAACCTGCCGCTGGCCGTGCGCGCCGCCGGGGCCATCCTGGCCTATGTCCACGAGACACAACTGGGCGCGGCGGACCAGCTCGTCAACCTCACGACGTACTCGACCGCGCACTACATGGCCCTCGACGCGCCCACCCGCCGCAACCTGGAACTGGTGACGGGCACGCGCAGCGGCGGCGCGCAAGGCTCGCTGCTCGGCGTGCTCGACGTGACCGTCACGTCCATGGGCGGGCGGCTGCTGCGGACGTGGCTGGCCCAACCACTTCTTGACATAAACACAATTAACCGCCGCCTGGACGCGGTGCAGGCCCTGTTCGAGGACAACCTAACGCGAGCGGGGGTGATGGAGGGGTTGAAGGGACTGAACGACCTCGAACGGCTCACCAACCGCGTCGTCCAGCGTATCGCCACGCCGCGCGACCTGCTCGCGATCAAGAAGACGCTAGAGGCGCTGCCGGGGCTGATTGGGGTGCTCGGCGGCGAGACGCCGGTCGGGGAGGGGAGCAGCCCGAGCGAAGAGGGCGGCGTAGAGAGCACCACCGACGCGGCAGCCCCGCTGCCTGAGCCGCCGCGCCCCATCGACGACGACCCGGAAGCTATCTGGGCCAGCCTGGGGCAGCGCGGCGGGGGCGGGGAAGATCCTCCCGCCGCTACCGCCAAAGCAACTCGGCCCCACCAGAGCAAGCGCCCCATCCCGTATCGCGGTCTGGCGCAGGTGAGCGAGGACGCGCCCGATTTCCACGCCAACGGCCACGCGCCGCGCCTGGCGGTGGACCTGCCCGCGCCGCTGGACGCCTGTAGCGACGTCCTGGCGCTCATCGGCCACGCCATCGCGCCGGAGCCGCCCGCCACGCTCGGCACGCCGGGCGTCATCGCGCCGGGCTACTCGGCGGAACTCGACGGCATCCAGAACGCCGTCCGCCACGCCAAGGACTGGGTCGCCAACCTGGAAGCGACGGAGCGCGAGCGGACGGGCATCAAGTCGCTCAAGGTCGGCTTCAACAAGGTATTCGGCTACTACCTGGAGATCACCAAGGCTAACACCGCCGCCGCTCCACCCGACTACATCCGCAAGCAGACGCTGGTCAACGCTGAGCGCTACATCACGCCCGAGTTGAAGGAGTACGAGTCGCTCATCCTCAATGCCGAGGAGCGCACCGTCGAACTGGAGACGCGGCTGTTCAAGGCGCTGTGCGAGCAGATTGGCGAGGCCGCGCCGCGGCTGTTGGGCACGGCGCGCGCCCTGGCCTACCTCGACGTCGTGGCGGCGCTGGCCGAGGTGGCCCGCCGCTACAACTACGTCCGCCCCGAACTGACCACGGATGGCTGCCTGGACATCCGCGACGGGAGGCACCCGGTCGTGGAGCGCACGCTGGAGGACACGGCCTTCGTCCCCAACGACGTGCGCCTCGAAGAGGGCGACATCGTCATCCTGACTGGCCCCAACATGGCGGGCAAGTCGGTGTATCTCAAGCAGACGGCCCTCATCACCCTGCTGGCCCAGATTGGCTCGTTCGTCCCAGCGGCGAGCGCGCGGCTGTCGCTGGTGGACCGCATCTTTACCCGCATCGGGGCGCACGACGAGATTGCCCAGCACCAGAGCACGTTCATGGTCGAGATGGTGGAGACGGCCAACATTCTGCGCCACGCCACGCCGCGCAGCCTGGTCATCCTGGACGAGGTTGGGCGCGGGA
>CAZLBQ010000133.1:0-13022 GCA_964557745.1 uncultured Anaerolineales bacterium | reverse complement strand
AGCGAGCGAGGGTGCTCTTCGAGCTACCCACGGGACCATGCAGAAGCAAGACGCGCCGCTCGGGTCCGTAGCGGCGCGCAGCAGACTGGAAGGCCGCTACCAGGTCCATCAGCGGCCCGTCGAGACCAAACACAGCGTCTCGACCGTTATCAATTGGGTCATCGAAGAACTTGTAGTGGACGATAGGTTGGCGGTTCTCGGTATACTCCTCTGTCCTGTAAGACATGATCATGTCGTACAAGCGCTGGAAGGCGGTTCTGGCGACGGACGGGTTATTCCGCACCAGGTCCAGATACTCGATAAACGAGCCTTCCCAGTGCTCGCGCCGATAGCGCTCGGCATCGTGCCACACCTGAATCTGCTCGGCTAATGACAGAGACCGCGACATTCGTAGCTCTCCCTCTATACGTGTGACGGGGTGTTCGTGCCACCGCTAGACCACTGACGGAGTTGCGAAAGCGCCAACGCAATAAGATGGGTTGGCGTGGCGAGAGGGTTAACTTGCGCGGTGAGAATGGAAGCGTGGAAGGGGCAAGGACACGGCTAATGGGGTGCGCCGCTCATCCGACGTGGCCTAATCCATTGCGACCACTGGGCGGGCCGTCGGGGGCCTTGGCCGCTCGCTGTTACACAAGCAAGTTTGGTGCCCATGGGCTGTATCATGGCTGCTTGCTCGTACTATAGGAACGAATATACGACAGGTTTGGTTGCGCGTCAAGAGGCAGATTTCACTAAGTTGGTGTGGAATCTGTGATAGAATTGGGGCGAAAGGGGGATTCATGATCCACGTACGTGTGCCAGCGACGACGGCCAACCTGGGCGCGGGTTTCGACTGCCTGGGGCTGGCCTTGACATTGTACAACGAGGTCGAGGCCCAGCCGGCCGACGACCTGTCCATCATCATTGAGGGCGAGGGGGCGGCCGAGTTGCCGAGGGATGAGACGAATCTGGTGTGGCGCGCCGCTCGGCGCGTGCTGGCGCGCGTCGGCGACGGCCCGCCGGGCGTGCGTCTCCACCTGCGTAACCGTATCCCCATGGAGAGCGGGTTAGGGTCCAGCGCCGCCGCCACGGTGGCGGGGCTCCTTGTCGGCCACGCCCTGACAGGGCAGGTATTGAGTCAGGCCGAGTTGCTCGACATGGCGGTGGCGATGGAAGGGCACCCGGATAATGTCGCGCCTGCCCTGCTCGGCGGCCTGATGGTCGCGGCGCGCGACGACGACGGGCGGCTGCTTACCAGCCGCGTCGCCATCCCGCCCTGGCACGCCGTGGCGGTCATGCCCGACTTCCGTCTGTCCACCCAGGCGGCCCGCCGGGCCTTACCCGACTGTGTCTCCCTGTCTGACGCCGTCTACAACGTCGGCCACGCTGCTCTGACCGTCGTCGCCTTGCAGCAGGGCGATGTCCGCCTGCTTGCGGCGGCGATGACCGATCGGCTCCATCAGCCCTATCGCGCGCCCCTGGTACCGGGTCTGCAAGCCGCGCTCGATGCGGTGCGCGCCCAGGGTGTGGCCGCCGCCATCTCCGGCTCTGGCCCCACGGTCATCGCCTTTGTCGCGGACCAGGGCGCAGCGGTGGGCGAGGTGGTGGTTCGCGCCTTCGCCCGGGTGGGACTGGCGGCGCGGGTCTGGGAGCTGACGGTGGCCGAGGGGGCGGAAGTGAGGGCGGGCTAAATAGCCCTGTCCCCCAACGGGTGGGGGACAGGGTGAGAAGGGGGAGGGGATAAGTGCAATGGCGGGCCTGGTATGAAGGCCAGTCAGGCCACCTCGCGATAGGCGGTGACGGCGCGGATGAGATGGACGAGGCGCCGTAAACTGAACGGTTTGACGAGGTGGAACACGTTGTCGTACGGTGCGCGGCGGAGCGCTTCCTCCTGCTCGGGACTGAGGGCGAGGACAATAAGTGGCGTCCTCAGCTCGGGGGCGACGGCCAACCAGAGGGGCTGACCATCACCGCCGACTAGGTTTGCATCCAGAACGATGACATCCTGTCGCTGTCGCAAGAGATCCTCGGCGCGTGCCCGCCCGAAGGCATCGACGCGCCAGCCCTCGTTAAGCAAACACAGCGCATAGCCAGTGCGAAGCAGCGGATCTGCTTCCACTAAGATCAGACGCATAGGCCCCCCCAGCCTAGCTTCGTATCAAGCCGCGAGCGCGGTTGGCAAAACATCAACGGGCGCCGGGACGCGCTGCCGTCGGCGTTCGAGCGCGGGAACCCACAGCGGCCGCTCGGCGCGGCCCGTCGCCACCTCCCACTCGAAGACGAGGCGCGCCAGCTCGGCGATCGACTGCGCACCCGCCAGGAACGGCGCCAGGGCGTCGGGGTCGAGTTGGATATCGGCCTGGGCGAGAGCCAGGCGCGGGTCCTGGAGAAGGGCCTGGGCGAAGAGGACATCCAGCAGGGCATCGCCCACGACCATAGCCGGCGAGTATCGAGACATGGCAGTTACCCTAAGAAGTGTAGGCGAGAGTCGAATAAGACACTGTGACACTACGATAGGCCGGGCGCTAAGCCCCAGTCTGGGACCGCCGGTTAGCAGCCACTCCCCGGCCCGCCGGGGAGACCCGCCTGGGGGCCACAGCCGCTACCAGGGCCACCCGGCAGACCTGCCTGCGGA
This sequence comes from uncultured Anaerolineales bacterium, assembly GCA_964557745.1. Taxonomy (GTDB): domain Bacteria; phylum Chloroflexota; class Anaerolineae; order Epilineales; family JAHCIE01; genus JAHCIE01. The sequence goes on along the minus strand of CAZLBQ010000133.1, from coordinate 10,408 downwards.
CCACACCCACTCCCCGGTCCGCCAGGAAGGCCACTGTGCACGACGCACCCCGCCGAGAACGGGGTGTTGGTGGGGTTGATGAGTGTCATGGCTGTCTCCTTCGCTCCGCCCCTCAGGTTTAGTGAAGTGCTTGTACTATACTGGATGGCAGCATACGTCGGAGTTACCTGGCGGTTACTTGGTTACTTAACAAAAAAAGGCAGGACTTCTGTACCCGCTTGGTCTACAGAACTCCTGCCCCCCGTATCGGATTGCCACGGTGTCGTCTTAGCCGGCGCTCTCCACAATTTGGCGAAAGAGACGTTGCGTCTCCGGTGTCGGGTCGATGCCGAGATCGCGTTTGAGCACCTGGACCATCTCGCGGAAGTGCTGGATGGCCTGGGGGCGCTGACCGAGCGCCATGTAGCAGCGCATGAGCGCCTGGTGCGCCGGTTCCTGATACTCGTCGGTGGCGACAATGGTCTGATAGAACTCGATGGCCTGCTCGTGGTCCCCCTGCTGGGCAAAGTAGTCGCCCAGCGTAAACAGGGTGCGCAAGTACACCTGCTTGAGACGTTCGCGTTCTGTCATGACCCAGTCTGAATAGTATTCCGCCAGGTAGTCACCCTGGTAGAGCTTCACGGCGTGCTGCAACTGCGCGGCCTGCTCGGGTGTCATGGCGCGCGCGTTGCTCACTCGGTCGGTGAGGGAGGTGAAAAGCCCGACATCATACCGCCAGCCGTCGGGCAAGACGAGGGAGTACCAGCCGGCATCGTAGTGCGTCTCGCAGATGGACTTGCGCAGCCGATGGAGGGCGACCTTGAGCGATTGGCCCGCCTGGGTGCTGGGCGTGTCGGGCCAGAACGTCTCCATCAATGCCTCACGATGGACGCCGCGCGGTTGGTGAAGCAGCAGAAAGAAGAACAACTCACGCAGCGTGGTCCAGTCGGGTACGGCCTCCTTGCCTCGCACGTAGATGTGACTCTTGCCAAACGCCACAATGTCCACGGGCGGCGTCCTTGCTTCGGGCGGGGTGAAAGGCAGCAGTCGAATCTGAGCGTAGACCTCGCTCCAGAAGTCGCTATCCAGGCGCTGGGCTATGGCCCAGCGGAGGAGCGGCGTGGCGCGGCCGGCGGCCGCCACGAGGAAGTGGTAGGCGCCGAGTTGACGCGCAATGCTAGCGGCTCGCTCCAGGTGGCAGCGGGCCGTCTCCTTATCCTGGCGGCTGAATGCTAGGCGAGCCAGGGCGAATTCGACCGCCGCGAGATCGCTCTGCGCGCCTTGTTCGGTGAACGCGGTCCGCGCGGTTTCGAGTTGCCGCTGCGCCAGGTCTTCAGCGCCTCTTTCCAGGGCGAGGATGCCCAGCGACGCGGTGCAGAGCGCCGTTTCGTAGGGCAGGCCCTGTTGTTGGGCGAGCGAGAGACCGGCCAGCAATTGCTCCACGGCCTGCTCGGCTGCCCCCTGCAACCGCAAGGTGTTGCCGATGGCGTCGAGCGCATAGACGATGAGGTAAGCCACTGCCATCGGCTGCGCCAGCTCTAGCCCTGAGCGAAGGGTTGCCAGCGCCTCATCCAGAAGGCCCAGGTCTCGCTGGACGATGCCCAGCCCGATGCGCGCCGATGCTTCGACCGTCGCGTAGCCCGCTGCCTCAGCGTCGGCGACGATTTCCTCCAGCAGGCGGCGGGCGTCGGCCAGCCGTCCCTGGTCATAGTAGATGGCCGCGACGTTGTTGAGTGTATTCAGCCGCCATCCTCTGGCGTGTACCGTGTCCCAGGTTGAGAGGGCAGCCTGATAGGCGGCCAGGGCCGGCTCGCGTTGGCCCAGGGCGGCGTAGGCATAGCCGAGTTCATGCTGTACATGCGCGACGTTGTAGATACTCTGAGCGCGCTCGAAGCAGGCCAGCGCGATCTGGAAGTGGTCAATGGCGGGCGCTAGCTGGCGCAGTCCGTGATGCGCGCGGCCCATGTGGCGGTGCGCTTCGCCCAGGAGCATGTCATCCGCGTCGTTCAAGCCGGCGAGGACATCGCGCATCAGCGACAGGGCGGCGTGATAGCGGCCCTGGAGGCACCAGATGGAGGAGCGGCGCATCTGCGCCAGCGCCTGCCAGCGCGGCTCGCCTGTGGCTTCCACCTCTGATAAGAGCATCAACGCCGCATCGAATTGGCCTTGCTCTTTCAAGCGTAAAGCCTCGGCGACCAAGAGTTCCGAGGTGCGGGCCGCGCGGGGCAGGCGCGCCACGAGGTGGCGCAGTGTCTCCCAGCGGCCCGTGCGATACAGATCGTCCACGACTTGCGAGGCCAGGGCGCCCGCGGCCGCCATTTCATGCGCCGCGACATAGTGCAACACAGCTTCGACCCGCTCGGCGCGTTGCGCCTGCGTGCGCGCCGCCGCAGCGTGCGCCGCCCGCTCCAGCGCGGGATCGCGGGCTAACATCCGCTGCAGAAACGACTGGAATAGCGCGTGGTAGCGATACGTGGCCTCGTCCCCTTGCGGGATGACGAACATGGGGAGTGCGTCGAGTAGTTGGTGGAACACCGCCTGAGCGTCGTCGCGGGCCAGGGCGGCGTTGACCAGGTCGACTGCGAGTGGGTTAAGAATGGACGTTCGGAGCAGGAAGTCCTGGTGTTCAGGAGCTAGCGGCTTGAAGACTTGGTCGGCCAGGTAATCGAAGAGCAGGTCTTGATTCGCACTGGGGGGCACCGCCCCCTCCACCTGTCCCAACCCAAACAGGCGCGACGTCAGTTGGATGCCCATGATCCAACCCTCGCTGCGCATCGCGATGTCCTGAGCCGTTGTGGGGCCGAGGGGATGCTGATAGATGTCGGCCGCCAGCGCCATGACCTCGTCGGGCTGGAAGCGGAGTTGCTGGCCGCTGATGCCCGCGACGTCACCGTTCGCGATGAGAGGCAGGGTGACGGCGGACCGCTGGGGGAAAGTGCGGCTGGCGAGGATGATGTGGAGTTGGTCGGGGAGGTAGCGGAGGAGGGCTTCCAGCAAGCGGCTGATGGACTCGCTGGTGTCGGCGGCTTCGAAGCCGTCGAGGGCCAGGATACAGTCCTGGGTGACGGTGTCGTAGAACTCGTTGACGAAGACGCCGATCAGGCGGGCCTCTTCCTCCCGCACGGGACGGAAGTCGGCCAGGGCCGCCAGGCTACGCGCGCCAAAATCCGGGAAGCGCTGTCTGATACTTAGAATCAAGTATTCCAGGAAGACACGGGAGTCGGCGTCGTGCTCATCCAAGCTATACCAGCACACAGGGAGACTGGCGTGGTAGGCGATGTCGAGGAGCAGGGTAGTCTTGCCATAGCCGGGCGGCGCGACGACGACGATCAACTTGCGCGTGAGGTGCTGCTGCACATACTCGATCAGACGGGGGCGTGACAAGAGATCGCGGCGCCAGCGAGGCAATCGTATTTTGCTTGTGATAAGGTTCACCAGCCCGCTCCGGAGTCGAGTCCCTTTCTCTATCCTTTACGTTTTAATCCCCCCTAATCCTTCTCTCATATTATACGTCTCATTGGACTGATTTGTCTATCGACCAAACACGGCGGGGGATGAGCATGTCACGCGTCGGGAAAGCGCAAGCGCACGGCGTGTCAGTGGCCGTGCGCTTGCGGCAAACCTATCCGCTGCTCCGCCGGACGCTTTCGCTAGCGCGTCGGAGTCTTTTCGTGTTCGTGCGCTACGGCGTCTGACGAGGCGGCGCCGTGGTCGTTCCCATTGGGAGCCGGCAAGTGGGGCGTGCCGTTGCCGTTGGCTGTCGGGTTGCGCTGGAAGCGTTCCAGCAGTTGTTGGCGATCCAGCCTCTCCTCCACCAGACTGATCTTGCGCTCGGCGCGGTGGATGAGAGATTTGGCGCGCGCCAGCGGGACGCGCGACCAGCGGACCAGGCGCCGCTGGAAGGTTTGGGCCGGGGCAGGCATCGGCGGCGCCCAGCGCGGTGTGGCCGCGCCCCAGGTGAGACCGGCCCCGAAGCCGACCAGGCACACGTTGTCCCCCGGCTGTAAGCGTCCCTCGTCGGCGGCTTCGCAGAGCGCAATGGGGATGGATGCCGCGGACGTGTTGCCGTAGCGGCCCACGTTGACGTAGATCTTGTCCATCCCGATGCCGAGGGACTTGGCGGCCGACTCGATGATGCGCAGATTTGCCTGGTGGGGGATAAACAGGTTGATGTCAGCCGTCGTCAGGTTGGCCTTCTCGATGGCTTCCCTGGCCGCCTTACCCATGACGCGCGTGGCGAAGCGGTACACCTCGCGCCCGTTCATGCTCAGGTTGCCCTCGACAGGCATGTAGCCGCGCGGCGGCTGGCGGCTGCCGCCGTTGCGCAGGATGAGCAGCTCACCGCCGGAGCCGTCCGACCCCAGGACGTAGGAGAGGAGGCCGCTGGGCGAGTCGCTGGCCTGGAGGACGACGGCCCCGGCGCCGTCGCCGAACAGGACGCACGTATCGCGCTGCGTCCAGTCCAGCCAGCGCGTCAGTGTCTCCGCCCCGATGACGAGCACGTTGGCGCACGCGCCGGTGCGGATGGCCTGCGTCGCCATGCCGAGGGCGTAGACGAAGCCCGAGCAGGCGGCGTTTAGATCGAAGGCCCCGGCGTGGGACGCGCCGAGGCGATCCTGGACCAGACAGGCCGTGCTGGGCAGGTGGTAATCGGGCGAGCACGTCGCCACGATGATCATATCGAGTTGGGCCGGGTCCAGGTCGGCGCGGTGGAGCGCCGCCCAGGCCGCTTCCGTCGCCAGGTCCGAGGTGGCCTGCTTGGCGTCGGCGATGTGACGGCGCTCGATGCCCGTCCGTGACCGGATCCACTCGTCGGTGGTGTCAACCATGGTGGACAGTTCATGGTTGGTCATGACTCGTTCCGGGACATACATACCCCAGCCGGTGATCGCAGCGTAGCGGCTCATGTATCCTCCTGGAGGCAGTGGGGATGGGGTGTGGGACGGGGCATGACGGGGCCTGCCGTCCCCTTCATCTGGCCTAACCTGCCACGCCTAGATGCGGCGCAACACCAGACTGGCGTTGTGCCCACCAAGACCGATGGAGTTGGACATGGCCACGCGCACGTCTGCGCGGCGCGCCTGGTTGGGGACGTAGTCCAGGTCACACTCGGGATCGGGCTTGCTGTAATTGATGGTCGGCGGGATGATGCCCGTCTCCATCGCCTTCAGGCACACGATGGCTTCAACGGCGCCGGCGCCACCGAGCAGGTGGCCGGTCATCGACTTGGTCGAGCTAATCGGGACACGGGGCGCGTAGTCGCCAAACACGCGCTTGATGGCCTGCGTCTCGATTCTGTCGTTGAGCGGGGTGCCGGTGCCGTGGGGATTGATGTAGTCAACCTCTTCGGGGTGGAGGGACGCCTCGCAGAGCGCCGTCTGCATGGCGCGGGTGATGCCGTTGCCGTCCTCGACCGGGGCTGCGAGGTGGAAGGCGTCGGCGGCGGTGCCGTAGCCCGCCAATTCGCCCAGAATGGGCGCGCCGCGCCGCTGGGCATCCTCGAGCCGCTCCAGGACCAACACCCCCGCGCCTTCGCCCAGCAAGAACCCGTCACGCTCGGCGTCGAAGGGCCGACTGGCCGCGGCCGGCGACTCGTTGCGCTTGGAGAGGACGCCCATGACGTTGAACGCTGCGACGATGATGGGCTGGATAAACGACTCGGCCCCGCCGGTAATCATGATGTCGGCCATACCGCGCCGAATCATGTCCGCCGCCTGGCCCACGGCGTCGATGCCCGACGCGCACGCCGAGACGACCGACATATTAGGCCCGCGCGCGCCGAGTTCGATGGCGATCTGGGCCGCGGGGGTGTCCGGGAGGATGGCCGGGCCGAAGAAGGCCTGGACGCGGCGCGGCCCCTTCTCGCGCAGAATGTCGTAATTGTCGAGCAGGACTTCCACGCCGCCCACGGCGGTGCCGATGACGACGCCCACGCGATCACGAATGTAGTCATCGACGTGCAGGCACGCCTGGGCGACGGCTTCGCAGGCCGCCGCCACCGTATAGTGAACGACACGGGCCGAACGCCGCGCGTCCTTGCGGTCCATGGCGTTCAGGGGGTCGAAATCCTTGACCTCGGCGGCGAATTTTGTTTCCAGATTGGTGGTGTCGAAGCGCGTGATGGGCGCCGCTCCTGACCGCCCGGCCACGAGCGCTTCCCAGAACGAGGCCACGCTGTTGCCGAGGGGCGTGACGGCGCCAATACCCGTCACCACAATACGCGATTTCATGTTGCCCTCTCCTCTGCCGAAATAGAATATCTCTTTATCGGAGAGTCATAACACCACGTCAGGCATGGGGTTACGGGGCAACAGGGCGAAAAATGGCAGGGTTACGCCGGCGGCATGGCCTGGGTGATCGTCACGTAGGCGGCCAGGAGGTGGTCGTAGACGGCGCGCCAGTCGGCGGCCACGTCGGTCGAGCGGCGGCCCGTGATGCGGTCGACGGCCTGCGCCGCTGCCGTGCGCTCGACCGCCGACGCGTGGGCGGCGTCGGGCGAGATGTCGAACAGGGTGCGGTGCAGGTCGGCCAGCGCATTGACCAGCGGGGCCGGGTCGGCCGGGTTCTGCGCCACCTGGCGGTGGACGATCCAGTAGCGCATCTCGGCCTCGGCGGCCCGCGCCGGGTCGTAGGCGAGGCCACGCCCCTGGGCCACGACGGCGTAGTATTTGGCGAGATAGTCCTGCGCCAGGGGCGGGTTGTTGTCGGCCCCGGCGAAGGCGATCTGGGCGCGCGTGGCGTAGTAGGAGGCGCGCAGCGTGTCAAACCACGTGAGGCCAAAGGCGTCGTGGTTGAGTTGGAGCATCAGCCCCAGCGCCCGCAGCCAGGCGCGGTCGTAGTAGGCGCGCCAGCCTTCCGTCTCGGCGTAGGCCAGCGCGGCCGGGTCGAAGGTCAGGCGGCCCTGGGGCGCGTGGGTCGGCCAGAAGCCGACGAGGGCCAGGGCGACGAGCAAGACTCCGATGACGAGGGCGAGGGTGCGCCCGCCGGCGCGGCGGGTGGTGGGCATGGCGAGTGTGGTGTGCATGGGTGTCTCCTATTGCCAGAATCGGCTCAAGCTCGTGTATCAGACGCAGCCACGCGTTGTCTGGATGCACTGTGAAGCGCAATTTCACGGTAGTCTGCCATACCCTGGCGCGCAGGCGCAACGTCAATATAAGTAGTACCTCGGACCAGCGCCTCGTGGCCCGCCCCCTTTTCGCCTGGAGATACCCGTGCGTCCCTCGCTTCTCGTCTCACTCGCCGTGTGTACGACCCTACTCGTGGCCCTGATCGCGACCAACCTGACCGACTCGCCCGCCGCGCTCGCCCAAGCGCCCGTGGCCCTCGCCACGCATTACGAGCCGCTACGCCAGTGGGGCAATCGCCCGCCGCTCCAGCCCCCACTCGGCGAGTTTAACCTGATCTATGGCCTGGCGTTCGACGCCGCCGGCCAGTTGTACGCCGTGGACCGCGTCAACCACCGCGTCCAGGTCCTGGACCGCGACGGCCACGCGGTCCGTGCCCTGGGCTGGCTGGGTAACGGGCCGGGCGAACTCTACCTCCCCGTCCACATCGCCGTCGCCAGCGACGGCACGGTCTACGTCACCGACGAGGGCAACCAAAGCGTGGTGCGGTTCGCCGCGGACGGCGCCGCCCTGCGGTCGTGGACCGGCTTCGACCACCCCTTTGGCATCGGCGTCGGCCGCGACGACGCGGTGTATGTCGGCGACACCACAGGCATCACGCGGCTCACGCCAGACGGCGCGTCGCGCCAGGTCATCACCCACGAGCCGACGTTCAGCCTCAAGGTCAAGCGCGAAGGCGATGCCGACGTGGTCTACGCCTTCGTCGCGGGCGGCGTGGTCCGCAAATACGGCGCGACGGGGACAACCCTCGCCACGTGGGATGACTTCAGCCCGTATGTGCCGTTCGACCTGGACGTGGACGCGGCGGGGAACCTGTACGTCACCGCCAGCCGCTTTACCAGTCCGGGCGGCGACCACTGGGTCGTGGTCCGCGCGGTGGACGGCGCGGTGCAGCGCTGGTCGGGCTATTACCGCCCGCGCGGCCTGGTTATCGGTCCCGACGAGCGGCTGTACGTCTCGGACGGCGACATCGAGGTCCGCGCCGGCGCGCCCTATCCCCAGCGCATCCAGCGCCGCACTCTCCAGGGGGAGCGGGTGACGCCGGCCTGGGGCGGCGAGGAGACAGCCGCGCCCGGCCAACTCCTGAGTCCGCTCACCATTGCCGCCTCCCCCAGCGGCGATGTGTGGGTCTACGACCTGCACCACAGCCGCTTCGTGCGCTATACGAGCGACGGCGTCTTCGTCAGCCAGTTTACCCGTCTGTTCACCGAGCCGGTGCGCGGGACGGGCCACCTGCAAGTCGACGACGAGGGGCGGCTGTGGGTCGCCGACGGCTGCCACATCTATCGTCTCGCGCCGAGCGGCGACGTGCTGCGCACGCTGGAGGGCAGCCCCGGCTGCCGCCCCGTGCCGTTGGATGACCCGGCCTTGGCCTTTCGCGGGGCGACCGGCTTCGACTTCGACAAGGCGGGCGCACTGTACGTCGCCGACTACGAGTACAAAGCCGTCGTCAAGCTCGACGCAGAGGGCCATCTCGCCCTCGTCTATCAGCAGCCGAGCCGCATCCCCAACCCCTTCGACCTCGCCATCGACCGCGACCGCGAGCGCATCTACATCCTGACCGAGTACCGCGCCAGCGACTACCCGGGCACGCAGACCAAGATTGTAAGCTACAGCCTGGCCGGCGTGTACAACGCCACGTGGACGATTCCGCTGGGTGGGGCCGGGCGGCCGACGGCGCTCATCAGCCACATCGAGGTCGACAGCCACGGCGCCCTCTACGCGTCGGACGTCGAGAGCGGGACGGTGTGGAAGCTCGACCCAACGACGGGCGCGCCCCTGGCGCGCATCGAGCCGGGCGGAAAGGGTGTCGGGCCGGGCCAGTTCGACCAGTTGTACGGCCTGGGTGAGACGTTCAGCGTGGCGGCCAACGGCGAGGTGTACACCGTCGAGGGCTATCCCAACGGCCGCGTCCAGGTGTTTGGCGAGGTCGCCAATCCCACGCCGACGCCCACGCCGACGGCCAGCCCCACCCCGCGCGTCTTTACCCTGTGGCTGCCCCTCATCACGCGTGATGAAGGTCAATGAGGCCCAAGGGGCTGTCTATGCGCCATCCTTCCTGCCGCCCGGCGCTCGCGCTGCTGGCGCTGCTGGCCGTCCTCGGTCTGGGTCTGGGAAACAGCGCGGCCCCCGCCCGCGCCGATTGGCCGCCCCTGAGCGGCTGGCAGTTCCAGGCCGTCGGGCAGTGGAAGGTCCAGCCGCCCATCGGCACGTTCAACGTCCCCGGCCGCATGACCTTCGACGCGGCGGGTAACCTCTACATCATCGACAGCGGGAACAACCGCGTCCAAGTGCTGGACCGTCAGGGCCGAGCGACGCGCGCCTTCGGCCAACTGGGGACCGGGCGCGGCGAGTTGTACAACCCGCAGAGCGTGGCCCTCGACGGCCAGGGGGATGTCCTCGTCACGGACCGGGGCAACCACGCCGTCGTGCGCTTCTCACCCAGCGGCGCGCCCCTGCCGTCGTGGACGGGGTTTGGCGAGGTCGTCGGCCTCGGCGTTGCCTCCGATGGGGCCGTCTACCTCACCGACAATGTGGACGTGGGCAGCGACCCGCGCAGCATCAGTTGGGAGGGCCGCCTGTACCGCGTGTCGCCCGACGGCGCGATGCGGACCGTGCTGGTCCGCTTCAACGGCACGTTTGGCAGCCTGAAACTGAAGCGCGAGGGCGGCCAGGATGTCCTGTACGTCCTCACCTTTGCTGACCCCGGCCGGGGGACGGTGCGCAAGTACACCACGAGCGGGGCGATGCTGGCCGAGGTGGCCGACGTGGACTTCAACAACAACGCCTTTGACGTGGAGGTCGATGGCGCGGGCCGCGTGTACCTGACCGAGGCGCGCGTCGATCCCATGACCGGCGCGACCGACTATCGCATCAGTATCCACACCCAGCCCGGCGGCCAGGCGGGCCAGGACCTGTGGCGGGGCTTCTACGGCCCGCGTGGCATCACCCTCGGCCCCGACGGCCTGCTCTACGTCTCGGACGGCGTGCAGGGCTGGTTTGGCGTCGGCCCGAACTACCCCACCCAGCAGCGCATCCAGCGTTTCGGCCTCGACCGCCAGCCGGTCGGGGCCACGTGGGGCAGCGACGAGGGCCACGCGCCCGGCCAGCTCGTCTGGCCCTGGCACATCGTCTGGACGCCCGACGGGCTGTGGGTCCACGACCAGAACGACGGCCGCCTCCAACTGTTCACCACAACGGGCCGCTTCCGCCGCCAACTGCCCGACCCCATTGTGGTCCGCCGCGCCGACCTGCGCGGCTCGCAGGGCCGGGCCGTTGATTGCGAGGGCAACCGGCTGCTCAGC
>CAZLBQ010000132.1:4722-13158 GCA_964557745.1 uncultured Anaerolineales bacterium | reverse complement strand
CGACGGCCACGGCCACCAGCACGGCGACAGGGACAGCCACGGCCACGCCGACCCGCACCGCGACCCTAACGGCCACCGCGACGGCCACGCCGACCCGCACCGCGACCGCGACGCCAACGGCCACGACCACCAGCACGGCGACAGGGACGGCGACGCCCACCGCCACGGCGACGGCCAGCGCGGCGGTACCCGCCAAGCCCGCCGTCTGGCGTGGCGGGCTATGGTTACTCCGCACCACACTCACGACCGGCCCGGCCGACCACGCCTTCGGCTACGGCGTGGCGACGGACGTCCCGCTGCTGTGTGATTGGGACGGCAACGGGACGCGCACGCCCGGCATCTTCCGCGATGGGTACTGGTACATTCGCAACAGCAACACCACGGGCGGGGCTGACGCCAGCTTCGCCTTCGGCGGACCGGGCGATGATCCCGTGTGCGGTGCCTGGGACGGCAACGGCACGGAGACCGTCGGCGTCCGCCGCGCGGGCCTCTGGTACCTTCGCAACAGCAACACCACGGGCTTTGCCGACATCGCGTTCGCGTATGGTGTCGGCAGTGACACCCCTGTGGTCGGTGACTGGAACGGCGACGGGATTGATACGGTGGGCGTCTTCCGCAACGGTAATTGGTTCTTGCGCAACTCTAACACGACGGGCGTGGCCGACGTTGCCTTCGACTATGGCGTGCCGCCCGGCGACAGCCCCCTGGTCGGTGATTGGAACGGCGACGGGATCGACACCGTAGGCGTGAGCCGCGGCGTCGCCTGGTTGCTGCGCAATTCGAACACGACCGGGGCGGCGGACATTGGATTTACCTATGGGGCGTCAACGGATGTAAAATTGGTGTGGAAGTAGACGACAGACATCGGGAGATGGGGGGCCGCGTGTCTGGCTCGTCGCCGCCGGCCGGTCAACAAGCGCCGCCGCTACGGAACGGACCACGATGGCTGAACACCCAAGCGGCTTTGTCACCTTCCTGTTTAGTGACATCGAAGGCAGCACGCGCCTGTGGGAGACGTATCCCCAGGCGATGAAGGGCGCGCTGGCGCGCCACGATGCCCTGATGCGTCAGACGTTCGAGGCGCATCGGGGCTACGTCTTCAAGAGCATGGGCGACGCGTTCTGCGTCGCCTTTCCCACGGCGGCGGAGGCCTTGACCGCCGCGATAGCCGCGCAGCGCGCGCTCCAGGGCGAAGCGTGGGGCGAGGTCGGCCAGATCCGGGTGCGCATGGCGCTGCACGCGGGGGAGGCCGACGAGCGCGACGGCGACTACTTCGGCCCGACGCTCAACCGTGTCGCACGCTTGATGAGCGCCGGTCACGGCGGGCAGATTCTCCTGACGCGCGTGACGGCGGACGAGGTGCGGGCGCGTCTGGAGGACGGCGCGGCGCTGCGCGACATGGGCGAGCGCCGGCTGAAGGACCTGTCGCGCCCCGAACACCTCTTTCAGCTCGTCGCGCCCGGCCTGACCACGGAATTCGCCCCGCTCAAGACCCTCGACGCCCGCCCCAACAACCTGCCCATCCAACCGACGGCTCTGATCGGGCGCGACGCTGAGCTGGAGCAGTGCCGCCAGCACTTGCGCCAGCGGGACACGCGGCTGCTGTCGCTGACCGGGCCGGGCGGGATCGGCAAGACACGCCTGGCGCTGCAGGCGGCGGCCGAGATGGTGGACGAGTTCGAGCACGGCGCGTTCTTTGTCCCGCTGGAAATCGACGACCCGGCCCTGGTCATGCCGACGCTGGCCGAGACGCTGGATGTCCGCGAGAGCAGTGGCCGGTCGCTGATGCCGGCCCTCAAGGAGGCGCTGAGCAACAAGCAGATGGCGATCCTGCTCGACAACTTCGAGCACCTCATCAAGGCCGCGCCGTCGCTGGCCGACCTCATGGCCGCCGCGCCCCGTGTGAAGTTTCTCGTCACCAGCCGCAGCGTGCTGCGGCTGCGCGGCGAACGGGAGATTCGGATTCCCACCCTGTCACTGCCACGTGGCTCCCGCCTGCCGCCGTTGGACGAACTGCTCAAGTTTCCGGCCATCGCCCTGTTCACTCAACGCGCCAGGGACGCGCGCCCCGATTTCGAGTTAAGCGAGGACAATGCGGCGGCGGTGGTGGAGATTTGCCGCCGCCTGGACGGCCTGCCGCTGGCGATTGAGCTGGCGGCGGCGCGGGTGCGGGTGCTCGCGCCCCAGGCCATCCTGGGTCGGCTGGAGAACCGCCTCAAGCTGCTGACGGGCGGGGCGCGTGACCTGCCCACGCGCCAGCAGACGCTGCGGGGGGCGATTGACTGGAGCTACGACCTGCTGGGCGAGACGGAGAAGAAGGCGTTCCAGCGGTTGTCGGTGTTTGTCGGCGGCTGCACGCTGGACACCGCCGAAGCCGTGTGCAACGCCGACGGCGACCTGGAGGCGGACGTGCTGGACGAGGTCACGTCGCTGGTGGAGAAGAGCCTGCTGCGGCAGGAAGAGACGCCGGACGGCGAGACGCGCTTCGCGATGCTGCAGACCATCCGCGAGTATGGCGCGGAGCAACTGGCGGCCAGTGGCGACGCCGAGACAACGCGGCGGTATCACGCCGATTACTTCCAGCAACTGGCGAAGGAGGCCGAAGCGAAGCTGACGGGCAAGGAGCAGGCCCAGTGGCTGCACCGCCTGGAAGCGGAGTATGACAACCTGCGGGCGGCCCTGACGTGGCTGGCCGAGGAGGGGGATGACACGCCCCTGACGGCCTTGCAGATGGGCGGCGCGCTGTGGCGGTTCTGGGCGACACGCGGGCACCTGAGCGAGGGCCGCGACCGGCTGGCCGGCCTGCTCGACCTGCCGGCGCCCGTCCTGACGGCCAAGACGGCGACAACGTTCAAGACCGCCCGCGCCAAGGCGCTCCAAGGGGCGGGGACGCTGTCGGCGCAACTGGGCGATTACGACGCGGCGCGGGGCTACTACGAGGAGAGCCTGGACCTGCGGCGCGAATTGAGCGACACGCAGGGAATGGCGGCGCTGCTCAATAACCTGGGCATCCTGGCCCGCTTCCGCGGCGATCTCGCAGCCGCCCGCCAACTGTACGAGGAGAGCCTGGCCCTGCTGCGCGAGTTGAACGACCGGCCGGCCATCGCCCAGGCCTACAATAACCTGGCGTTGGTGACGCGTGAGGAGGATCCACAGCGGGCACGCGCCCTGCTGGAAGAGAGCCTGACCGTGCGCCGCGCGCTCAAGGACAAGTGGGGCATCGCCAACTCTCTCAGCAGCCTGGGGGACGTGCTGCTCGACCTGGGCGACCTGGCGACGGCCCGCGCGGTGGTGCGGGAGAGCCTGGCGCTCAACGCCGAGTTGGGCGACCGCCGCGCCATCGCCTACTGCCTGGACTATCTCGCCAGCCTGGCCGCCGCCGAAGGCCAGGCCGAGCGCGCTCTGCGGCTGGGCGGCGCGGCCGACGCGCTGCGCGCCGAACTCAACGCGCCGCTGTCGCCGGGCGACCAGGCCCGCCTCGACGCCCGCCTCGCTCCCGCCCGCGAGACGCTGGGCGCGAACAGCGTTCCAGTCTGGCAGGAGGGCGGGAAGTTATCGATTGAGGACGTCATCGCCAACGAACAGCCGTAGACGCTGGACCACAGCGACGCGAGGCAGGGGGGAGAAAGGCGAGGTCATGACGCGCGCCGACCTGCACATTCGCTTGTTGGGGGGCTTCCAGGTTGACTATCACACCCAACCCGTCGCCGCTCTCAACACCGCGCGTCTCCAGGCGCTCCTCGCCTATCTATGCCTGCACGCCGACGTGCCCCAATCCCGCCAGCACCTGGCCTTTCAGTTCTGGCCCGACGCGCCTGAGTCCCAGGCCCGCAACAACCTGCGGCAACTCCTGTTCCAGCTGCGCCACACCCTCCCGGACGCGGACGATTATCTCACGATCGATAGCCATACCATCACCTGGCGACTGGGCCGCGCGCCAGACATCGACATACAGCGCTTTAACCAGGCGCTCGACGACGCGCATAGCGCGGCGCAACGGGGTGACGTGAAAGCGGCGCGGCGCGGCCTGGAACAGGCCCTCGCTATCTACCAGGGCGACTTGTTGCCCGGCTGCTACGACGACTGGATCTTGCCCGAACGCGAGCAGTTGCGCGAGCGCTACCGCGCGGCTCACGACAGCCTGGTCCACCTGCTCGAACAAGAGCGAGAGTACGTGGCGGCCATCGAGGTGGCCCAATCGCTGGTGCGGCTGGACCCGCTCGACGAGCGAGGCTACACCCTGTTGATGCGCCTGCACGCGCTGAGCCGGGACCGGACCAGCATGCGGCGCGTGTACCTGGCGGCCATTGAGAGGTTCCACGCCGAGTTGGGGGCTGAGCCGGGCGAGACGCTGCGGCAGGGGTTCGAAGCGGCGCGAGCCGTCCTGGCCGCGCCGCCGGCGCTCCTGGCCCGTGACGCCGCGTTGGAAGCGCCGCCCACGCTGGTCGGGCGGCAGAAGGAGTGGCAGCAACTGCGGGCCGCCTGGCGGCGGGCCGCCGGGGGCGATGCCCACCTGGCGCTCATCGAGGGTGAAGCCGGCATTGGCAAGTCACGCCTCGCCGAGGAGTTGTTCACGTGGGTTCAGGCGCAGGGGGGGTCGACCGCCTACACGCGCTCCTACGCCGCGGAGGGCAGCCTGTCCCTGGCCCCGGTGACGATGTGGCTGCGCAGCGCGGCGCTGCGCCCTCATTTGGCGGGCCTGGGGAGTGTGTGGCTGACGGAGGTCAGCCGACTGCTGCCGGAGCTTCTGACGGAGACGCCGACCCTGGCGCGCCCCGAACCGATTGCGGAGTACGGCCAGCGGCAGCGTTTCTTTGAGGCTCTGGCGCGGGCCGTCCTGGCGGCGCCCCGCCCCCTGCTCCTCTGGATTGACGACTTGCAGTGGTGCGATTCCGAGACGCTCGACTGGCTGCACTTCTTGCTGCGTTTCGAGCCACGCAGCGACCTGCTCATCGTCGGGACCGCGCGCAGCGAGGAAGCGCTTCCGCCCGCCCCCCTGGCGGCTCTGGCGCAGCAGCTCCACAGCGAAGGCCGACTCGCCCGCCTGGAGCTTCACCCCCTGGATGCGGCGGAGACGGCGAAGCTGGCGTCCCAGATCGAGGGCCGCGAGCTAGACGCCGTCGCCGCTGTGCGTCTGTTCCGGGAAACGGAGGGCAACCCGCTGTTCGTCGTCGAGACGATGCGGGCGGGGATGGGGAGCGCGGCAGGGGTGGAGGGCCAGGCGCAGCCGAGGGCCGGGGATGCGCCGTCCCTCGCGCCGCGGGCCTACGCCATCCTCGCGCGACGGCTCAGTCAGCTGTCGCCCACCGCCAGGCGCGTGGCCGAGCGGGGGGCTGTGATAGGCCGCGAGTTTACGCTCGATGTGCTGCTGCGCGCCGGTGACGAAGACGAAGCCGCCATCGTCCAGGCGCTCGACGAACTGTGGCGCAGACGCATCGTCCGCGAGCAAGCGCCCAACCAGTTCGACTTCAGCCACGACAAGTTGCGGGAAGTGGCCTACGCCGAGATGGGCGCGCCCCAGCGCCGAGTCTTGCACCGGCGCGTGGCGCAAGCGCTGGAAGCCGTCCACGGGGAGACGCTCGACGCGGTGAGCGCGCAAATCGCGGCCCAGTACGAGCAAGGTGGAGCGTTCGAGCAGGCCATCCCCTACTACCAGCGCGCTGGGGCCGTCGCCGCCAACGTGTACGCCAATGCCGACGCGATCGCTTTGCTTAACCGTGGCCTGGCCCTGCTGGCCCGAACAACGCCCGGCGACCGACGCGACGCCCGCGAACTAGCCCTCCTGCTCGCCCTGGCCCCCCTCTACCGCGTGACGAAGGGCTGGACGTCACCGGAAACCGAACGCGTCGTCAGCCGCAGCCTGGTGCTGAGCGAGAAGGTCGGGACAGTCCGCCAGCGCGCGGAAGCCTTGTACGGGGCCCAGACGGTCTACGTCGTGGCCGGTCAGTTGGACAGGGTTGAGAACACCTACACGCGGTTGAGTCATCTCTATCGGCAAGCCGGGAACAGTTCGCCACTCTTCGCGGGGATGATGTACGCCGGGGTCAAGCTGCATATGGGGCAGTTCCGCGAGGCCAGAGCGCTGTTCGAGGGCATGCTGACCGTGCGTGATGACGCTCAGGTGCGCGACCTGCAGAAGTCACAAGGAGTGAATTACCTGGCCCACGGGCGCGCCTGGTATGCTCATGCTCTCTGGTGTCTGGGCTACCCGCAAGCCGCTTATGAGAGCGCGCAACTGGGGGTGCAGATCGCGCAGGAGTTTGCCCAGCCGTTCAACCAGGCTCTCACCGTGACCTACCTGGCGCTGCTCCAGGAGTTGCGCGCGGACAGGGCGACGTTTAGCGCCCACGCGGAGCAGGCGGTTGCGCTCGCCCAGGAATACGACGCCCCGTACTACGCGGCGTGGGCCGCTATCCTCGCTGCCTTCGCGCGGGCGTGGCGGCAGCCCGACCAGAGCGCCCTGACGCGTCTCCGTCAGGCGGTTGACGCGTTGACCACCGTCGGCGCGCGGCTGCGCCTCCCCTATTATCTATCGCTCCAGGCGCGCGCCAACTGGCGGGCCGGCGATCTCGACACGGCCATGACCGCGGTGGAAGAGGCGCTCGATGAAGCTCTCCGCAACAACGAGCGCTGGTGGGATGGCGAACTGCACCGCCTGCGCGGGGAACTGCTCTATGCCCAGGGGGCGGACAGCGACGACGTCGAAAACGCTTTCCAGCGCGGCCTCGACATCGCGCGGGCACAGCAGGCAAAGTCCATTGAGCTGCGCGCCGCGACCAGCCTGGCGAACATGTGGCTGGCCCAGGACCGCGCCGACGATGCGCGTCGTCTCCTCGTCCCCGTCTACCAGTGGTTCACCGAAGGTTTCGACACGCCCGACCTGCGCGCGGCCCAGGCTCTCCTCTCGCGTCTGTCGTGACACCGGGCGCATTTTCCGCCTCTGGCTAACGCCCCGACTAACGCTCGCCTAACGCCATCTGTAGTACAGTATCTCCAATCATTCACCCTGATAGGAGGTCACGATGGCAAGCTCAGTTTCCGCCTTGACTGCACCGGTTTTGGATGAACAAGCCCTCGCTGCGCTGCGTGGGCAGGTACGGGGGCAGATCATTCTCCCCGGCGACGGGGACTATGACACGGCCCGCAAGCTCTACAACGCGATGATCGACAAGCGCCCGGCCATGATCGTGCGGGTCGCCGATGTGGCCGACGTCATCAGCGCCGTCAACTTCGCGCGTGAGAATCATCTCGATGTCGCCGTGCGTGGCGGCGGCCACAACGGACCGGGTCTCGGCTCTGTCGACAACGGGCTGGTGGTGGACCTGTGCCGTCTGCGTGAGGTGCGCGTTGACCCCGCCACCAACACGGTGCGCGTCGGGGGTGGCTGTCTGTGGGGCGATGTTGACCACGCCACGCACCCCTTTGGCCTGGCTGTGCCGTCCGGCTTCATCGCCAGTACCGGCGTGGGCGGTCTGACCCTCGGCGGCGGTATCGGCTATCTCGCGCGGCGGTACGGGTTGACCATTGACAACCTCCTCGGCGTCGACATGGTCCTCGCCGATGGCCGCCTGGTCACGGCCAGCGCCGACGAGAACGCCGACCTCTTCTGGGCGGTACGCGGGGGCGGCGGCAACTTTGGGATCGTGACGTCATTCCTCTTCCGCGGCCAGCCGGTGCACACGGTCTACGGCGGCCCGATGATGTGGCCCCTGGAGCAAGCCCCCCAGGTTCTCAAGTTCTGGCAGGACTTCATCCTGAGCGCTCCCGACGAGCACAACGGTTGGTTCGCCTTTTTGACCGTGCCGCCGGTAGCGCCCTTCCCGGAGCCATATCAGCTCCAGAAGATGGTGGCTGTGGTGTGGTGCTACACCGGGCCGCTGGAGAACGCGGCAGCCGCGTTCCAGCCCATCCGCGAGCAGATTCCCCCGGCCATCGACTTCGCCGGGCCGATTCCTTTCCCTGTCTTGCAGTCCATGTTCGACGCCCTGTACCCGGCAGGGCTACAGTGGTACTGGAAGGCCGACTTCTTCACCCGCTACGACGATCAGATGATTGATCTGCACGTCAAGTACGGGTCGCGGCTGCCCACGATGTTCTCGACCATGCACATCTATCCCATCAACGGCGCGGCCGGCCGCGTCCCGGAGGGGCAAACGGCGTGGAGCTACCGCGATGCCAACTTTGCTCAGGTGATCGTCGGTGTCGACCCGGACCCGGCTAACAACGAGGCGATGATCGCCTGGGCGAGGGACTACTGGCTGGCGCTGCATCCCTACTCCGCCGGCGGCGGCTATCTGAACATGATGATGGACGAAGGCCAGGACCCGGTGAAAGCGGCCTATCGCGAGAACTACGCCAGGCTGGCCGAGATCAAGGCCAAGTACGACCCGACGAACTTCTTCCACGTCAACCAGAATATCGAGCCGGCCGACTGAA
>CAZLBQ010000132.1:0-4622 GCA_964557745.1 uncultured Anaerolineales bacterium | reverse complement strand
AGGCGCGACAGGAAGGGGAAGAGGTCACCCTCTTCCCCTTCCTGCGCTAGGCCTGGGCCTTGCCGACGCGAACGCGCCAGACCTGCGGTCCCTTGTCCAGGTAATCCCAGGTGAACTCACCCTCGCGTTCGAACTTGAACTGGTAGTAGAGCGGCTTGGGGTCGTGGTCATTAACCAGAATGAAGGCCTCACCCGGCGTCAGACCCTCGAACGTCTCAAAAATCAGGGGGTGACGCTGGGCGGGCGGAATCGCGCGGACATCGAGAACGGTTGGCTGGCTCATGATGGGATATCTCCTCGCAGATAGATTAGCCGCTAGTATAGCGCCGCCCTGACGGGCCGTCTTTGCGCTGGCGCAATCTCTTATGCCGCCTGCTCTTCTTCTCCGTCCTCGGCGGCAGGACGCGGTAGGTGCTCGCCCTCAACCACGTAGCGCGCCAGGGCATCGTCGAGCGATGGCAGGAGCGCTCCGCGCTCCGTCCCCAACACACTGAAGCGCGGCCGCTCGGCTGGGCGATCCAAGTTCTTACCCGCCACGCCGTCGATGCGCGTGCCGTCGATACACGCGTACTCGGCCGCCTGACGCGCCAGGTCAGCCCAGGTAATCGCCCCCTGGTTCGCCAGGTGCCACACACCGCGCTCGCCGTCAATCAGCAGATCGAGGCTGGCCTGCACGAGATCGGGCACATAGGTCGGAGAGACGGTCTCATCGGCCGGGGCGATGATGCGCCCGCCGCCCGCCAGGGTCTGGAGCGCGCGGGTCACAAAGTTGTACGCGTCCCAGGGGCCGAAGAAGGCGCTAGTGCGCACGACGAGGGCGGAGGGCAGCATAGCCAGGACGGCCTGCTCGGCGGCGGCCTTGGTGCGGCCATAGACATTGAGCGGGCGCGGGGCGTCGGACTCGACATACGGGCTGCCCTTGCCCCCGTCAAACACGAGGTCTGAGGAAAAGGTCAGCAACTGGACCCCGCGCTGAGCGCACGCCCGCGCCAACACGACCGCCCCCACCACGTTCTCGCGCTGGCAGCGCAGGACATCCCACTCGGCGTCGTCCACCCGCACGTAGCCCGCCGTATTGACCACCGCCCAGGGGCGGTAGTGGTCCAGCGCGGCGGCGACGGCCTGGGGGTCGGCGATGTCCATGTCCTGCCGTGTCAGGAGGTGATATCGCAGGCCGCGCATCTCCGCCAGGCGGGCGAAGGCTCGCCCCAGCGTCCCCGTCGCCCCGGTGATGAGGATAGGGGGTGTGTTGGTGTCGCTTTCGACCGGCATTGTGTCCCGTCCTTCCATTGGTCGCCTGTCCGTCGCCACCGGCGGATACAGGAGGCGCTGCGGCCGCCGCCACCAGCCCGCGCTGGCCAGGACGGGATGCTGCGGTTGGCGGCCCGCGGCCAGCTCCGTCACCAGGCGCGCCAGGGCGGTCGGGCGCGGCTGCGCCGCTCGCACGTCGAATAGCCCTGGCTCGTACACCCCCTCGTCCCGGGTCACGAGCGAGTTCCAATCATACGCTCCAAGGAGCGCCCAGGCTGTGATGGCCCTGACATCGATACCGCCAGCGCGGGCGGCTGTCGCGGCGCGCCAGATCTCCATGAACCAGCGGAGTTGCTCCTCGCGGGTGCAACCGTTGTGGACTTCAGTGATGGCGAGGGGCAGGTGATAGCGCTGCCACGCCTCGCGGAGGCGATCGGCCGGCCCGGCCATGCCTTCGACGCGCACGCGCACCGCTTCGATGTCGGCGTAGGCGTGCCGCCCGTTGCCGCCCCAGGTGTTGGCCGGATAGCGGTCGCGGCGCTCGTCGAGAAAGCGCTCGCTCGTCAGATAGATGTTGATGCCCAGAATGTCGGGCGGGCAGGGATGCTGGACAAACCAGTCCAGTTCGACCTCGTCGATGCCCAGCCAGGTGAGGTAGTCCCACATGGGATGCTCGCGGTCCACGCGGCCACAGAGCAGGTCCAGGCTGAGCCAGCGCCGCTCGTTCTCAAACTCGGCCTGGTAGGCCAGCTTGCGGGTGCTGAACGTCTTGCCCAGGTCCTCGGTCTGGACCAGTTGGGCCGCCGAGTTGACGGCGCGGATGGCCTGCATGGCGAGGATGGTGGCGCGGGTCTGGATGAGCAGGGCACGGGCGAACGACAGCCCATCCCTAGCGTGGGGATACCAGAAGCCGTACAGGGCGCTGAAACGCGCCGTCGTCAGGGGTTCATTGACCGGCGTGTAGCGGTCGAGCGACGGATAGCGGCGGGCGACAGATCGCGCGTACCCGGCCAGCGCCTCGGGCAGGGCCGGATCGAGCAGGTGGGTGTGACGCGGGCCGCTGCCGTGGTGGAGGAAGCCAACGATGGGGGTGATGCCCAGGTCACGCAGGCAAGCTAGTCGCTCATCGGGCCAGCGCCAGTCGGCGTCGGCCAGCCGCGCGGGCGCCGTCCGCTCCCAGAGCACGGGATAGCGCAGGGCGCGGATACCGAGGGCGGCGAACAGGTCAAGGTCGGCCAGGCGGTGGCCGTGGCCCGAGCGCTCGACCTGGTCGAAATAGCGGTCGCCGACCCGGTTGACCGTACACTCCAGCCCGGCCCACATGTCGAGCGTCGCGCCAGGCGCGCTGGGCGCGGCGAAATCTCTGTCACGTTGCATGCTCAGTCTCTCATCTAGAGGGCTATCGCCCTGAAGGGATTATAGTGGCGGGGATTACTCAGCGATTCCTCAACCGTTCTTGACAGCCCCCCTGGTTTCCTGTATAATCACGTAACCGTGCGGCAATGAGGCCCGACGGCGCGGCCACTGCCGCCGTCTTTTGTACCAGAAGTCAACCTTGTGGGACGCCGCTCGTCCCGCCTCCCCCCATCGACGTTCCGGTCTCTCTGCCGAGACCCCGCGACAAGAGAGGTCGCCCGTGTGCAGCATGCTGCCGCGTCGGCGGCCTTTTCGATTCTCGATCGCCGACCACCGACCACCGACCGCCTCTTGAACGGCGGTCCGCAGTCCGCCGTCGGTCGTCACTGACAGGAGCAAGGCATGGACCCTCACCAGCAGCCCATCATCCCGGACGAGAGCCTCCTTCGCCGGACCCTGTATCACCCCCGCTTCGAACACGACGCCTGCGGGATTGGTTTCGTTGCCAATGTTCACGGTCACGCGGACCACGCCGTCCTGCGCCAGGGCCTGGACGCCCTCAGTAACCTCGCCCACCGAGGCGCGGTCGCCGCCGATGGCAAGACGGGGGACGGGGCCGGTGTCCTCACTCAGTTGCCCCGCACCCTGCTGGCCCGCGAAGCCGCTCGTCTGGGCTGGCAGGGCGATCCCACCGATCTGGCGGTCGGCATGTTCTTCCTGCCGCGCCGCAAATGGGCCGAGCAAGGTCGGTGCCGCGATATCATCGAAGCCACCCTCGCCCGCCACGATCTGGTCTTTATCGGCTGGCGCGCCGTCCCCGTGAACGTGACGGCACTCGGCCAACGCGCCGCTGACACCCGCCCCGACCTCCAGCAGGCGCTCATCGCCCGGCCGGCCCACTGCCAGAGCGAGGACGAGTTCGAGCGCGCCCTCTACCTGGCCCGCCGCGACATCGAGGCCCAGACGCGCAAAGAGGGTCTCCAGGGCTTCTACGTCCCGTCGATGAGTTGCCGCACGGTGTGCTACAAGGGCCTCTTCGTCGCCCCCCAACTCGCCGAGTTCTACCTCGACCTCCGGGACCCCGACTACGCCACGGCCATTACCGTCTTCCACCAGCGCTACAGCACCAACACCTTCCCCAACTGGGAACGCGCCCAGCCCTTCCGCGCCCTGTGCCACAACGGCGAGATCAATACCCTCCAGGGGAACGTCAACTGGATGCGTGCCCGCGAGGCCGACCTGGAGTCGCCGCTGTGGGGGGCGGGCATCAACCTGCTCAAGCCGGTCGTGGATGCCGAAGGCTCCGACTCGGCCATGCTCGACAACGTCCTGGAGTTGCTCAACCTGTCGGGGCGCGCCATGCCCCACGCCCTTCTCATGCTGGCGCCGGAAGCCTGGGAGAAGGTGGACCTGCCGCCCGCGTGGCGTGACTTCTACGCCTACCACGCCAACCTGATGGAACCCTGGGACGGCCCGGCCGCCCTGACCTTCACCGACGGCCACGTCGTCGGTACGGCTCTCGACCGCAACGGCCTGCGTCCGGCCCGCTTCCTCGTCACCGATGATGGCCTCGTCGTCGCGGCATCGGAGGCGGGCGTGCTGCCCATCGCCGAGGAGCGCATTGTCCGCAAGGGCAAGCTCGGGCCGGGCCAGATCATTGTCGTGGACACGTGTCGCGGCCTGGTCCTGACCAACGACGACGTCAAGAACGAGGTGGCGGCCCGCCGCCCGTACGGTGAGTGGGTGAGCCAGGGCACGCGCCCGCTGCCCGCTGTCGATTACGAAGCGCAGGGGCTGGGCACGTTCTCCCTGTCGACGTTCCAGCAGGCGTTTGGCTACACCTCCGAGGAGTTGACCGCCGTCATCCGCCCCATGGTCCTCGACTCGGCGGAGGCGGTGGGCAGCATGGGCGACGACACACCCCACGCCGCCCTGTCGGACAAGTACCGCCCGCTCTACAACTACTTCAAGCAGCGCTTCGCCGAAGTGACCAACCCGCCCATCGACCCGCTGCG
>CAZLBQ010000131.1:0-13167 GCA_964557745.1 uncultured Anaerolineales bacterium | reverse complement strand
GTAGATAAACACACGCCGCTGGCCGTCAACGGCCTCCTGCTGCCGCAACTGGCGCGTCTCGCCGGAAGTCGTAGTCCTGGAGCTGGGGGTAGACCACGTTGAAGGTGTCCATCGCCGCGCGCATGAAGTTGACGCGGTCCAGCCAGCCGTACTCCGGAATGAGCGTCTGGCCTGCCAGGTCGCCCTCCCGCTTGTAGCGTTCGCTCTGGATGTAGGGCGCCTCGAAGATGCCGTACTCGCGGCCCAGCACCTTCATGTACTGGAAGATGGGGCGGGCGCCGTAGTACGGCGGCTCACCCAGCCCCGCCAACTCCTCGGCGAAGGCGGTGTCCCCGCTCTTGTGGGCGTGGTCGAGCAGCATGCGATAGATCGTCTGGTCGGTCTCAACGTTGTTGACCATCTGGCCGCTGCCAATGTAGGCGTGGAACAGGTCAGGCCGCTGCTGGACGGCGCGCACGCCGATGATCGACCCCCACGAGTGACCCAGCAGGTAAATCTTGTCCTCGCCAAAGCGGGTGCGCAGGGTCTCGCTAAGCTCGATGACGTCGGCAACGTACTGGTCGACGGTCAGGGCCGTGGTTGGCCCGGCCCAGTACGACTTGCCACAGCCGCGCTGCTCCCAGACGGCGACGACGAAGCGCTCCTCCAGCGGCTGGTTGAAGCGGCGGACGCGGCCCAGTTCGCTGCCGCCCGGCCCGCCCGACAGGAACAGGAGGACCGGGTGGTTGACGTTCGCGCCGCGGAGGACGACCCACTGGTCCGTGCCCCCCAGCCTCACCTTTTCCAAACTGGCGATACTGGTCGGGATGGGCTGCCCCTGCGCGTCGACAATGGGCGGCGTGTGGGCCAGGGCCTGGGAGAGCGCCAGGGCCGCGGCCAGGGCGACCACCGCGACGCCGGCGACAGTGAGCGACCGCCGCCCGCGCCGCGCCCAGCCGAGCGCCCGCCCATCGGAGCGGGTGACGAGGCCGACGACGGCGGCAACGAGCAGCAAGGCGATACTGCTCAGGAGGGCCAGGACCAGGACGGCGACCAGGGTCACGAGTACAACCGCCTGGCCCACGTCCCAGCGCCAGATAAAGGGGGCGGCCACGACGACCGCCAGGGCGAGCGTCCCCAGCGCGACGCGTAGCCCATGGGGGCGGCGCGCGGTGGGGACGCGCATGCGCGTGGTGATGGTTGACATGGGAACCTCCCGGCCATCCGAACGACACAAGTGGGATGGCTCTACCTCTACTGTACCGCACAGGCGGGAGGGTGTCGCCTATCGCGAGGTAGGGTTGGCGATAGGTCTTGACCCGGCTTGGCTGGCGTCCGAGGCGCGTCGGCCCCTGAACTCCAGCGTGCCGTCTTTGAGGCGGCCGAACCGCAAGGCGAGCAGGTCGAGCAGGTAGTTCTGGTAGAGCTTCCAGGGCCGTTTGGACCCCTGGTGCGGCAGGTTGGGCAGGGCGCGCTGGACATAGCCGGAGGTGAAGTCGAGCAGCGGCTCGGCGGTGATGGTCGGGTCGTCCAGGCGCGGCGTGACCTGGCTGTAGCCGTGGCGGTCCATGTAGGTGAGCAAGCGGCAGACGTAGGCCGAGGTCAGCTCACACTTCAGCGTCCACGAGGCGTTGGTGTAGCCGATGGCCGAGGCGAGGTTGGGGATGTCGCTGTACAGCATTCCCTTGTAGGTCATCCTCGTGGCCAGGTCCACGGGCGCGCCGTCCACGACAAGCTGCACCCCGCTCATCAGCTGCATCTTGAGGCCCGTCGCCGTCACGATCATGTCGGCGGCTAGCTCCTGGCCGGAGCGCAGGCGCAGGCCCGTCTCGGTGAATGTGTCGATCTGGTCGGTGACGACCGACGCCCGACCGCTGCGGATGGCCGCGAACAGGTCGCCGTCGGCGGCCAGGCACACCCGCTGGTCCCAGGGGTTGTAGCGCGGTGTGAAGTGGGTAGCGACGTCGTAGTCCGGGCCGAGGGCCGCCTGCGCCAGGCGGGTGATAGTCTGCTTGGTGGCGGCGGGTTTCCAACGGGCAATCTGGTAGAAGTACATCCCTAGCAGGATGGACTTCCAGCGCGCCAGCGCGTCGGCGAGCCGAGTGGGCAACCGCCGCTCGAGCCATTCCACACTCGTGTCGCGCGCAGGGCGCGCGACGACATACGTTGGGGAGCGCTGCAGCATGACGACGTGGGCGGCCTGCTGGGCCAGCGCGGGGACGAGGGTGACGGCCGTCGCGCCGCTGCCGATGACCACGACCCGCCGGCCCGCGTAGTCCAGATCGGCAGGCCAGTGCTGGGGGTGGACGAGGCGGCCCTGGAAGCGCGCCACGCCCGGCCACTCGGGCGTGTAGCCCTGGGCGTAGTCGTAGTAGCCGGTACACATATAGAGAAAGGCGCAGGTGAAGTGGACGACTTCCCCGTCCGGCCCGCGTTCGACCTCGACGGTCCACCGTTGGTTGGTAGAGGACCAGCTCGCCTGCCGCACGCGGTGCTGAAACCTTATCCGCTTGTCGATGCCGTAGGCCTCCGCCGTCTCGCGGATGTAGTGAAGGATGGCCGGCCCGTCGGCGATGGCCTGCGCGCTATGCCAGGGCCGGAACGAGTAGCCCAGCGTGTACATGTCCGAGTCGGACCGCACGCCGGGATAGCGGAACAGGTCCCACGTCCCGCCGCTGGCAGCGCGGCCTTCGAGGATAGCATAACTCTTCGTCGGACAGCGCGTCTGCAAGTAGTAGCCTGCCGCCACGCCCGATAGCCCCGCCCCCACGACCAGTACATCCACGTGTTCCACCAGCGCCTCCGTTAGCTAAAAGTCGATAGGCTCGCCTAACATCACGACCAGGTCTTGCAGGAGATGGATGAGTTCATCCATGCGGTCGGCGCCCAGGTACTGTCCCCAATCAGCCTCGATGGCCTCCATCGCCTCGCGCGCCACGAGCATCACACCCCACCCTCGCTCGGTGAGGCGAATGATCTTCACGCGGCCGTCAACGGCGTCGGGCGTCCGTTCGACATAGCCTCGCTCTTCGAGGTAATCGATGAGGTAGCCCATAGACTGCTTGGTCATATTGGCTCTCTCGGCTAGTTCGGTCGCCCGCGATCCCGCGCGCTCGATATACTGGAACACGACGAGATGGGCCTTCCGCAAATCCGTGTAGCCGGCGGCAAGGGCGGCTTTGTGAATCTCGCGGACAATCGCCTGCGAGGGCACGCGCAACAAAGCCCCCAGCAAGCGGCGGTCTCTCTTGTACATCTCACTACTCATACGCTTCTTGCTCCTACGTCATAGCAAAAAAGCTGGCCCCAAGCCCTTGACAAACTAGTAAAAATATCTTACTATATGGTCAAGGAATCTGACTATCCAAGTATACCACAACCACACCAGGAGAACATGCCATGTCCATCGCCGAGAACAAGGAGCTTGTCCGTCGCCTGATGGAGGAGGATATCAGCCAGGGAAACGAAGCGGTCGCGGAGGCGATCATTGCCGATGACTTCTTCGATCATACCAACCCGCCTGACATGCAGCGTGGTCTGGCAGGCCACAAAGCCATCGTCCGGCTCTTCCGCGCCGCCTTCCCGGACCAGTGGTGGCATATTGAGGATATGATTGCCGAGGGGGACAAGGTTGTGGCCCGCACCACGATGCGCGGGACGCACCAGGGCGACTTCTTCGGCATTGCGCCGACCGGCCGCCGGGTTGAGCTGTCTGGAGTTCACATCTTGCGCATTGCCAACGGCAGAATCGCGGAGCACTGGGGCAACAACGATGATCTGGGCATGATGCGGCAGTTGGGAGCCATCCCTTCGCCCGAGCCAGTGACGGCTTGAAGCCCGCTCTCAACCGGACATGGTAACGCCGCCTCAGAGCAATGGGGCGGCGTTACCTTTATTGTTCCTCGCGCCTTGCCGTCTCACTACTCGATGGCGACACCCACCGGGCCGGCTGGCGGCGTCGTTCCCGTCGCAGCCGGCTCGGCCTCGAGCCGCGCCAGGACGCTGGGCCGCAGGAGGTAGATGCCATACCCAAGTAGCACGATGGCGTAGACCGCCTCCATCAGCGGGATGGGCAGGTGGCTCATCTGCAGGAACAGGTCGTGGACGGCGTGCAGAGCGATGCCCGGCCAGACCGTGCGCGTGCGGATGCGCAGCGCCGCCATGCCCACGCCATCCGTCGCGGCGCCAAGCGCCTGGAGGGCGATGAGGCCCGGATTGCCCCGCAGGACGATGTTCGTCAGGTGGACCAGGCCGAATAGCAGCGACGACACGATCACCGACGTCCAGACGCCCCTGGGCCGCAACAGGCCGAGGATCAGCCCGCGATACGTCCCCTCCTCGAAGAAGGCCGTCGCGGCGTAGGCCACCATCAGGGTGAGCAGCGCGTCCGTCGGTAGCGGGCGGATGCCAGCGACGAAGGGTACGAACACGAGCAGGGCGGGCAGCCAGAACAGGCGCAGGTCGCGCCACTCCGACGGGCCGACGAAGCCCGCCCGCCGCCAGAAGTGGCCCGCGCTCAGCCACGCCGCCACAACCAGCACCCCGACCAGGACAAGGATGAGGCTCTGGCTCAGACCGTAGCCGTAGCCGGGGATGTTCGGAAACCACATGCTCAGCAGGGCCGCGCCGCCCAGCACAAACGCGATGTCGACGGCGTAGATGATGGCGACGGCGGCCCAGGGGCGCCTGTCAAAGAAGGTTCTCACAGGTCTTACCTCGTTCTAGCCAGCGTGGACCGAGCGCTACTGAGTGAGAAGCAACCCTGTCAGCCGTCTTACCACGCCGTCGCGCTGGCTCTTGCCGCTCGCTCCAGGCCAAGGCGAGCGACGAGGTCGGGCCGCGAGGCGAGCGCCTCGGCCATCGCCTGCTCGAGCTGCGGGCGCACGGCTGCGCGCTCGCGCACAGCCGCTGGCCCATTCACCAGGCCCCAGTCAATACCCCCAAAGGGTGGCTGCGGGTCGTATTCGATGCCCGCCTGGAGCAGCCGCGCGGTGGTCTCGTCCGTGAGCCGAGCCGCCAGGGCGAGGGCCATGTCGATGCCCGCCGATACACCGGCGGACGTAATAATCTTCCCGTTCTCGACCCAGCGCTGACGCCGATACGGCGAGCCTAGCTTCTCCAGGTACCCGGCGAACGCCCAGTGCGTCGTTGCCGCACGCCCTTCGAGCAGCCCGGCCGCGGCCAGGATGAGCGCGCCCGTACACACCGACGCGACGACCTCAGCCGTCTGGGCGGCCGAGCGCAGGTACGTCAGCAGGGCTTCATTCGCCATGGCGCGGATGGTGGGGATGCTGCCACCGGGGACGATGACGGCGCAGGGGTGCGGCGCGTCAGCGAACGTGGCCTCGGGCCGCACCTGAAGCCCCGTGTCCGTGTCCACCGTCTCGACTCGCTCGGCGACGGTGAGCGTGCGGTAGGGGGCGGGCAGGCCGCGCAGCACCTGAAGGGGGCCGGCAATGTCTAGCAGGGTCATTCCAGGGTACACGACAAACGCGATGACCTTCTCTGTTGGGGTCTGAGTCGACATAATACATCCTCCTGCGTGGGCCGCTGCGTCTGCTTCCAGCCTTCTGCTGTCTGACCACATATCACTGACTACCGGCCCGCCGGCGAATGGAACCGCTCGGCTGGCGTTCGTAGCGTTCTCATCCACAGGTGCAGGGGATGAGCGCCACGTCACCGGGGGCGACGCTGGGCCAGCAGCCCAGGTCATCGAGGGGCTGACCGTCCTGCCGCGCCACGATGGCGCAGTGCCAGCACGGGGAGAGCGCGGTCGAGGCGCGCGTGTCGAGGAGCGGGACCTGCAACACCCGGCCGGCTGCCACCGCCCGGTCCGGCTCGCCCAGCGCCACCAGGCCGGGTCGACCGTCGCGCTGGAACGAGAGCAGGGCCACGGTAGCGAAGCCCGCCTTGGCGATGCCAGCGGCGGACGCGCGGTTCTCCGGCGCGGCGATGATCCAGAAGCGCTCGGCCTCGGCTGCCTCAGCGCGCAGGATAGCCTGGAGCAAGTGAGGGTACAGCCCGCGCCCGCGCCAGTCGGGTAGCGTCGCGAAGTCCCACAGGTAGCGGTCGTCGTCGGGTAGGGTCAGTGTCACATCCAGCTCACCAATGTGGGCGGTGTGGGTGGCGACCCAGCCGTAAGCCACCGGCTGCCCGGCGAGCCGGGCGACATAGGGCCGGTGGCCCTGGCTCAACCGCGTGTGGACCTCTGTGAGCGGCAGGTCAGCCAGCCGCGCCAGCAAGGCAGCGTTGTCGGTGCGCGTGGCGGAAAAGTGGGGCAGAGGGGCCAGGGCAGGCAAAGTGTCGCCCGACCACCAGGTTGCGTATGCCATGGGACATCTCCTCGTCTAGACTCGGCTTGGTCGCGTGACCTCGATCAACGTGACATTCAGGTCGCGTAGGGACTGGAGGACGCCGTACAAGGCGGCTTGGTCCACCAGCGGTCCGCTCAGCACGGCCTCACCACCCTCGATGTTTGTGATCGTCAGCCCGCCCAGCCAGTCGGAGCACTCCGGATCGAGATGCTGACCGACCCGAATATGGTAGACCTGGCCGGTTGGCGTGGACTTGGCCGTGTTCATCATCGTCATTCTCCGTCTGGCAGGCTTATGTACCCAGTATACAGGCTCGTCGCGCCGAACGCAGTAGATGAAAGGAGTACGCCACGGAGTATGTGCCCGTAGAACGCGAGGACAATTGGCGGCAGGGGCAGCTCACGGATGAAGGGGCAGCCGAGTGCGGCGGCCAGTGCGAGGGCTGCGCGGGAGAGGATGGGGCGGAGTAGGCGCAGGCGCGCGAGGAGTACCCGCCACAGGTTGGGCTAGAGCAGCCCTAGCTGTCGAGCGCGGGTGACAGCTTCCGTTCGGCTGCTGACGTCCAGCTTGCCGAAGATGTTGCCGAGGTGCTTGCGAACGGTGTGAATCGAGATCACGAGGGCCGAGGCCACCTGCTCGTTCGACTTCCCCTCCGCTACCAGCCGCAGCGCCTCTAGCTCGCGCTCGGTTAGCGGCTCGATGAGGGGGGTAGGTGGCGGGCCTGGGGAGAGAGACAACTCGGTAGCGGGCGCCGCCTCGCGCGCCTCAGAGGTGGGCAGGGCCGCGAGCAGGCGACCGATGTACGGGCGTAGGGACGCGGCCGACGCCTGACGGGCAACGGCGCGCAGCAACTCGGCCATCGGGGCGCCCTCGTCTGCGAAGACGCGCACGTAGCCCTCCGGCTCGGCCAGGGCCAGCGCTTGTTCCAGCGCCTGAACAGCCGCCCCACTTTGACCCAGCGCGGCGAGGGCGCGCGCCTGGAGGACACGCATCTCGATGACACTGCCCAGCCGACCGTCCGCTTCGGCGGCTGCCAGGCGGCTGTCGAGGAGGCTCATCGCCTCGTCTGGGCGACCCTGCGCCAGCCGCAACCGCGCCCGGACCTGGTCTTCCAACTCACTCACCAGCGGATCAAGCCCGTCGACGTGGTCGCCACCACGCTCCCAGCGTTCGGCGGCCTC
Organism: uncultured Anaerolineales bacterium; assembly: GCA_964557745.1. GTDB lineage: Bacteria > Chloroflexota > Anaerolineae > Epilineales > JAHCIE01 > JAHCIE01. The sequence goes on along the minus strand of CAZLBQ010000131.1, from coordinate 5,693 downwards.
ACGCCCGCCCAAGCGCAGCCGAATGAGGGCCGCGACGGCCTCGACGCGCCGCGCCAGATGAACGCCGCCCACCTGGGGGGCCGTGTCACGCGCCTGCGCCAAGGCGGCGAAGGCCGCGTCGCGCTGGCCGCGCGCCGCCTCGATACGGGCCTGGGCGAGCGCCGCGGGATAGACCAGATCGACAATGCCGCCGTCCTGGCCCAACCTCAGCGCGGTCGCCGCGTGGTCGGCGGCGGCTTCCAACTCATCCCATTGATAGTGGACTTCAGCCAGGCCGACGTGGGCGAAGCCCGCGGCGGGCACCGCGCCGTGGCGGACGATGGGCAGCGCCAGCATTTGACGGCAGGACTGAGCCGCGGCGTGGAGGCGGCCCAGGGTGATCTGGACGGGCGCCAGCCGACCCAGCGCCCCTATGAGCAGGAACCAGTGGTCGGTGTAGCGTGCCTGGTCCGCCGCCTGTTCATAGGCAACCTGGGCCTCGAGTAGTTCGCCGCGCGTGAGGTGGGCCAGGCCGACGGCGACCAAATTCCCGCCGCGTCCAATGTGGTCGTCGGGAGGCAGCAAGCCAAACGCGTGGTCGGCCTGGCGGAGAGCCTCACTCACGTCGCCCCGCCGCGCCGCTAGCATCGCTCGCACCATGGCAACCCAACCGAGCCGTCGGCGCGTCTCGGCGGTCTGCTCCCCGCTCGAAGGCGCCGTGGCAATCAGCTTCTCGACGGCGTCCAGCCGGGCTTCGGCCAGGTCGAGCTGCCCGGTCCAGCCGGGCAGCATAGCCGCGAAGAGAGCGAGGTCGACATTCTGGCGGAAAGCGTTCTCTGGCAGCTGGCTAATCCAGCGCTGGAGGGTGGAGAGTTGGCCGCGCTTCCACAAGGGAAACCAGGCATTCACGATGAGGTCGCCGGCGCGCTGGACATCCTGAGCCGAGAGCGCGTGGTCGATGGCCTCGTCCAGCAGGCCCTGCTGCGCGTACCACGCGCTGGCCCGTTGGTGCAGGGTGGGGATGAGGTCGGGCTGGGTCTGTTGGAGGCGCAGGCGTAAAACATCTCGAAACAGGTGATGGTAGCGATACCACTCGCCGCGCTCATCCAGAGCCACGGTAAACAAGTTGGCGCGCTGCAAGTCCTCGAGTATGTGTTGGCTGGCGGACGCTGGCTGATGGACCACAGATGATGCAGGCGGCGTCGCTGCGCTGTCTGTTGCGTCGTCCATCGTCCACTGTCCATTGTCCAGCAGCGCGTCACAGAGCGGAGCGGTGAGCCGTTCCAAGACGGAGGTCTGGAGTAGGAAGCGTTGGACGGAAGCCGGTTGCCGGGCCACAACTTCATCGATGAGATAGCCGAGGATGTAACGGTGGCCGCCGGTGAAGTCCTGCAAGAAGGCCGTCGGGTCGGCTCGCCCACGCAAGGCCAGGGCTGCGAGTTGGAGTCCAGCCGCCCACCCCTCTGTCCGTGTTTCCAGCGACTGCGCATCTGCCGGCGAGAGCGCCAGGCCCATCGTGACGTTGAGGAACTGGACGGCTTCGTCTGGCGTGAAGCGCAGGTCGGACGCGCGCAGTTCAACCAGTTGGCCGCGCGCCCGCCAGCGCGACAGGGGCAGCGGTGGATCGGCGCGGCTGGTGATGACGACGTGCAGACGCGGCGGCATGCGCTCGATGAAGTAGGTCAGCGCCTCGTGAATGGGCTGGGCGTCGATGACGTGATAGTCGTCCAGCACCAACACGTAGGGGCGACCAGCGCCACCAGACGCCGTGGGGAGTTGGTGGAGAGCATTGATGAGCGAGATCATGATCGGCTGCCACGGGGTGGCTGGGGCTGACTGTAGGAGATGCTGAGCCAGTTCGCCACTGCCGGGAGCGAGTGTGTCCAGCGCGGCGCTGAAGTAGGTGAGGAAACGCGCTCCATCATTGTCGTCTTCGTCAAGCGACAGCCAGGCTGCTTTGAAAGGATGCGGGATGAAGGATGACGGCTCAACGGTGGCCCGCTCGCTCGCCTGTTCGTCCTTCCTCCTTCCGCCGTCATCCCCCTGTTGCAGCCACTCACCGAGCAGCGTCGTCTTGCCGAAACCGGCCGGCGCGGACATCAGAGCCAGCGGGAACTGCCGGCCCTCGTCGAGGCGCTCCAGCAAGCGCGGCCGCCGGACGAATGCTAGCCGGGTGGCCGGGATATGCAGTTTGGTCGTGAGCAGTAGGTCGGACACCGATGGCCCTCTCCCATGAGTATCCCCAATCCCTTGCCCGCCTCGCGGCTGGGGGGTGGTAGTATGCTCCAACTGCGCGTGTGGTGCAAGCGCTCGCGTGGGCGTTCATCCCAATCTTCTCCACATCGGTTCTTCACAATGTCTGAACAGGTCGGGGGTATACTCAGTTCAGATCGCGCGATCACATGGAGCAACCAACAGGTGCAGACAAGACAAGAAAGGAACCGATGATGAAGCGTGTGAGTAGAGTTGTTTTCGCGGGTATCCTGGCCGTCGCGTTGGTGGTCGTAGGCCTCGGCGCGGTGAGTGTGGCGCGGGTTGCCCAGGCACAGGGGCCTACCCCGACCGCGCCGAGTTCGCCCCCGACCAATACCTTCGAGCAGAGCTTCTGGCAAGCGCTCGCCGGCAAGCTGGGCGTGTCGCTCGACCGGCTCACTCAGGCCGTAAAGGACGCGGCCAAGGATACGGTGGCGAGTGCGGTGACGAGTGGCCAGCTCACCCAGGATCAGGCGACCCAGGCAAACCAGCGCATTGATCAGTGGCAGCCGGGTCAGGGTTTGCCCCTCGGACGCGGCTTCGGCGGCCCCGGCGGGCGCGGTGATCGCGGCCCCGGCGGGCTGGGCGGGCCTCGCGAGCTTGACGCTGTTGCCCAGGCCCTCGGCATGACGACCGCCGACCTGATGACCGAGTTGCAGAGCGGCAAGACGATGGCCGACGTCGCCCAGGCCAAGGGCGTGAGCCAGGACACCGTCAAGCAGGCCATTGTCAACGCCGAGAAGGCTGAGGTCGACGCGGCCGTGGCAGCCGGGCGGCTGACCGCCGACCAGGCCGCGCAGCGCAAGGCTCAGATCGACCAGCAAGCGGCCAACCTCGACCTGACCCAGCCCTTCGGTGGTCACGGTGGTTTCCCGGGCGGTGGCAAGCACGGTCTGCCGCCGGTGGCCCCTGCGGGGACGCCGGGGGCGGCTCCGCAAGCGCCCGCGAGTAGCAGCGGCGCCTGAGGAAGGGCTTCTCCTCTTCGTACCCCGCTCTCCCCCGCCCTGGGGGAGAGCGGGGCCTTGTCAAGGAGCCGTGATGATGAGCTTCCCCGCCGACGGGTGGTGGTTCCACAGCGTCGGCTGTGTGCTGCCTGACGACGCGAGGCCCCTATGTCATCGCGATGATGACCGATGGCCAGCCGAGCCTCGGCTACGGTATCCAGACCGTCGAGACGGTCGCGCAGCAGATGCACGCGGCGCTCGGGACGCCGGTCGCCTGATGGCGGCGGTGGACATGCAGTGGGCGGGAGGTCCCTGATGCTGACGGTTCTGCTGGCGAGCGCCGACCGCGCGACATCCGAGAGGCTGCAAGCGGCGCTGGTGGCTGACGGCTGTGAGGTGGTCACAGCCCGCAGTGGCCGGGCGTCGCTCGAGAGGGCGTCGGCGGCGCGGCCTGATGTGGCGAGGGACGTGTTGTTAACAGATACCGCAGGCGCGGGGCGCAACTCTTGCTGCAGCAGTCGGCAACACAGGGCGCCGCCAGCATTCGATGCCGAGCAGAACATGATATAACCTAGGAGACACAATCACGATGCCGACATGGACTAGCCGACAACACTCCCTGCGGGCCGCCCTGGTGGCTGCGCTGGCCCTGGCCTGGCTCGCCGTATCCGGCCCTGGTGCGTCCCCAGGCGTGGGCCAGGACGCCGTGGCCTTCGCCGACGCCGGCGTCGACGCGGCGCTGTTGGCCGAGGGCGAGCAGCGCCAGGTGATTCAGTTCAATCCGGCGGCGGCGCTCCAGAAGCGCATCTTCGCCGATGGCTTCGTGCCCAACTCGCCCGAGTTTAGCGCGCCGGTTGGCGGCGTGTCCTACACCGCCCAGCGCGCCGAGAACCTGGCGAGCGGCGAGGTGCGCGTCTACTACGTGGCGGGGAGTGACTGGGGTAACGTCCAGGCGGCGGTCCGAGGCGGCCCGGTGAGCGGCGCGCCGACGCCACCCGCCGCAGGTGTGACCGTCGAGACGGTGGTGCGGGGCCTGGATACGCCCTGGGCCATCGCCTTTGCCCCCGACGGCCGCCTGTTCATCGCCGAACGCCCCGGCCGCATCCGCCTCGTCCAGGACGGCCAACTCCTCCCTGATCCCTGGCTGACCCTCGACGTCCTCGAGAGCGGCGAGTCGGGCCTCCTCGGCCTCGCCCTCGACCCGGCCTTTGCCCAGAACCGCTATGTCTACGTCGCCTACACCGTCGCGCGTTTCCAGAACCGCCTCGTGCGCCTGCGTGAGGACCCCGCCACCGGCAAGGGTGTCATCGACCAGGTGCTGGTCGATAGCGTCCTGGCCGCGTCCAACCACGACGGTGGGCGAGTCAAGTTCGGCCCTGACGGCAAGCTCTACTGGACAATGGGCGACGCCCAGAACGGGGCCAACGCCCAGAACCCCGCCTTGCTCAACGGCAAGATTCTGCGCCTCAACCCTGACGGCAGCATCCCCGCCGACAACCCCTTTCCGAACTCGTACGTGTACTCCCTGGGCCACCGTAACCCGCAGGGCCTCGCCTGGCAGCCGGGCACGGGTCGGCTGTACGCCACCGAGCACGGGCCGAGCGGCGGCGCTGGGGCCGAGGCGGGTAGCGGGCGCGACGAGGTGAACCTGATCGAGGCCGGTAGCAACTATGGCTGGCCGCTCATCACGGGCAGCCAGACGCGGGAGGGCCTCGTCTCCCCGATTATTAACAGCGGGACGCAGGAGACGTGGGCGCCAGGCGGGGCGACATTTGTGACCCAGGGCCGCTGGGCGGGGTCGTTATTGTTCACGGGGCTGCGGGGGCAGGCGCTGTATCGCCTCACCCTTGACCCGGACGACCCGCGCCGCGTCGCCTCCTTCGAGCGGCTGCTCCAGGGCCAGTCCGGGCGGCTGCGCGATGTGGTCGAGGGGCCAGACGGGGCCATCTACGTGACGACGAGTAACCGCGATGGGCGCGGCGCGCCAACCGCCGACGATGACCGCGTGCTAAGGCTCACCGTCCGCTAGCCAGGGTAGCGCCGCTGCCTGGGTCAGTCGCCAGACGTGAACAGTCTCCCTATCGGTTCTTAACAATTTCTGAAGACGCTTTGGCTATTCTGTATCTGTACCATCGACACACCGTCCTGCCTGAAGGGGTAAGTGCGGTCGCAGCACTACCGGGAGGATACAGATGAAGCTCATAAGCGGAAGTTTCAGAGCCTGGCGGATTGCCGGCGAGCGCCAATGGCTGCCTTTGACACTCGCCTTGTTGACCTTGTTGACCCTCGGACTGACCGCCTGCTCGGCCAGGAGTATGACCAACGAGACGCCCGCCCCCGTAGCCCAGGCGGCGACCAGCGCGCCACCGACGGCGGCGCCAAGCGCGGTAGCGAAGCCCGCCGGGACTGCCAGCGCGCCGGGTGGGGCGGCCACGGCATCGACCGGAAGTGGGGCGGCGACGACCACGGCTGCCCAACCAACGGCGCCAGCGCCGCCGATCACACCCCAGCCCGTAC
>CAZLBQ010000130.1:0-13214 GCA_964557745.1 uncultured Anaerolineales bacterium | reverse complement strand
AGCCAGTTCAACTCCTTACCGATGTCGCCACCGTTGGCGATGGTCACCTGCCCCGCCTTCGCCCACGGCACGTCGACCTTCCACTGCTGGAAGACGGCGCGCTGGGTGCGGATGGCGTAGTGGTTGCCCATGTCCTCGACCTTCGAGGTCGGCAGGCCGAAGACAGTCAGCGGGTCGGCCACCGAGAAGTAGCGGTCGCGGATGGCCGGGTTGTCGTTGAGCAGCGCCTGGCGCTTCGTCGTGATCTGGGCGAAGGTGTCGCCGGGCGCGTCGAAGTTCACCAGGGGCAGCGGCGTGGAGCGCTTCTCCTTGAGGACTGCGTCCTGGCCCGCCTTCGACAACTCGTCGAAGACGTTGACCGGCCACGCCTGCTGGACGTCGACCCGCCACTGGAGGATGAGCTTCTGGAACGCCTGGGTGACGAAGCCGTCCTGGACGTAGCGCTGCGAGATCGGATAGCCGACCGTCTCGATGCCGCCGAGACGCTGGAACTCGCTCCAGAAGCGGGCGCTGGCGTCATCGACCACGCGGTAGCCGCCCTGGCCCTGGGCCGTCTGGGTGAAGAAGCGGCCGCCGGGGATGGCGAAGTCAGGCTCGCCAGAGGCAGGCAGGCTGACCGTAATCGTCTGGCCGCTGCTCGTCGGGGGCGCCGTCGGCGCGGGTTGCGGCGCGCTACCCGAGGCGGCCGGGCGGGCGGCGAGCGATGGGTCCGCTGCGAGACAGGCGTCGTCCCAGAACGAGTCGTTGTGCTTGACGGAGAACTCGGGCTGGCCCTTCGCGTAGACGGTCACAGCATCGCCCTGGGCCACGGCGCTGACGCGCAGCAGAACCCAGTCGTCGACGGTGAGGACCGGCTCGCTCCAGACCACGGTGGCGGGCGTGTCCGACCCGACACCGGCCGGCGTCGCACCGGTCGGGTCGATGCCGGCCCAGACGCGGTACTTGCCCGGCTGCACGCGGTCGGATAGGAACTTCTCGCCGTCGAAGCCGTCGGCTTCGCCGGAGTAGATCTGCGCCCAGATGCCGAACGTCAGCGGCGTACCCGGCTTGACGCTGACGCGCTGGTAGATGCCAGCGGTGTGGGTGCCCCACGAAGTGAACCACTTCTGGGAGTAGCGGCCGGTGTGGGCGCGGAAGCGGGTCTTGGACAGGTTGGTGTCTTCGAGCTTGTACTCTGGCTCGCGGTTGTTGCGGGCGTCGCCACGCAGCAGCCAGGGGAACCAGCCGTCGGCCACCGCCGACGACAGGCTGGTGCCCAGGCTCTCGGTCTTGCGCGACGGCCCTTCGAACCCGCCATTGTAGAGTAGATTACCCGCGCAGCCATCCTGGGCCGCGGGGGCGGCGCTGGCCCCAACGGGGAGCATCACGGCCAGCAGGGCCGCCAGCACGAGCACATTGAGCCAGTGGGTGCGAACTCTATGCATGGGAGCGTTCTCCATTCCAGAGGTTCCCCGACGGCGAGGCGTTTCGCTCGTTGTCAGGGTCACGGCGGGCCGCTACCCGGTACGACGACATAGTCGGTCCCGGCCGGCAGCGGCAAGCGTTTGAGCGATGCCGAATCATACAACCCGACGCGCACTTCCGTCAAGGGCGCGTCACTTGGTAGCGGAATAACGCGCTCTTCCTCGACGGTGTCGCCTGTGCGCCAGATGCTGCCAGGGTAGAAGCCGCCGGGCGGCCCGTCGGCCTGGCCGAGCAGGCCGTCTGGCCCAACCGCGTGGACGAAGGCGGACAGGGACGCGGGCAGCGGTCCCCGCGCATCCCACACCAGTTGGACCCGCAGCGTGTCGCCCTCGCGCCGCCACGACGCGTGGCGGATCGCCGCCGCGCCGAAGTCGGCCGTCAGCGTAGCGGGCGGCTGTCCGGGTGTGGCCTGGACGGTGTAGTACAACAGGCGCGGCGCGGTCTCGAGGTCGCCGCGCTCGAAAGCGCCCTGGCGCGCAAGAATGGTGCTATCGCGCGGGAGTTGCCCCAGGGCCGCGCGGTGATCCTCAAACGGCCACAGAGCCAGCAATACCGCCGCGCCTGTGATGGGGCGGCCCGGCGTGAGGACGGCGGTGTTCACGGGCGTCGTCAGGTAGCGGATGTTGGGCCACTGCTCCCAGAGCCGCGCGTCGATGTAGGCGCGGGCGTCGGCGCGGGGAGCGGGGCGGGGTTCAGCCCAGCTGTCGTCCCAGCCGGCGCCGATAAACCGGTTCACATCGCGCGCCAACTCGGTTGCGCCCGTCTCGAACTCGTAGTAGGCGGCTGAGCTGACCGCGTGAAGCACGAAGTAGTCGCGCCACGTCAGGCCGAGGGCGAGCAGCAAGACGGCGCCGACTAATGCCGCGCCGACGCGGCGCCACCCCCGCGCGCCGAGCCGATCCCACACCCAATCGAGACCCAGGGCCGGGAAGACGAAGGCGACGGGCAGAATGCCGACGGCGCGCAAGAAGTGCGGGGTGTCCTCGGCCAGGATGGTGGGCAGCAGCAGCGTCGCCGTCCAGGCGAGGCAGAAGAGAGCGCTCGGCTGCCGCCAGCGCCGGAGGGCCAGGCCGACCCCAACGAGGAACGCCAGGCCGAGCAGCGGGTCGAAAACCGGCCGCAGCGGGACATTGTGGCGCGGGATGAAGTCGCCGCGCACGTTGAACATGCCGAGCGCGGCCACGATGTTGCGGCCGAGCAGCCCCCATGGGTCGCCCTTGTTGATGGCCGGGTTCAGGATAGACACCTGCCCACCGCGTTGGAGGGTCTCGCCCGCGTGGCCTGCGAAGTAGGCCAGCAGCGGCGCGGCGACGAGCAGACTGGCGACGGCGGCGAGGGCGACACCTCGCCACGGGAAGGGCGGGCCTGCCGGCTCCCCCGCTACTTTGCCGCGCCGCCGCGTCGCCAGCCACCGCGCGGCCCAGTAGACCAGGCCCGCCAACGCCAGGGCGAGCGGCGTAAAACGCGCTGCCAGGTAGGTGTAAAAGAGCAGCCCGTACAGCGCCCCGGCCAGGACGAAGTGGCGCTTTCGCCGCGTCCGGAAGGCGAGTGTCCCCTGCCACACCACGAGCGCCACGATGAGCGGCATGGTTACGGCCCGAAAGCCGATGCGGCTCAGGTTGACCGTCCACACCGACACCGTCACCACAGCCGCCGTCAGCAGCCCGACCCGCGCTGAGAACAGGGCGCGGGCCATAAGGAAAGTGGCGGGGATAGTCAGCGTACCGACGACCGCCGAGACCAGGCGCAGCGCGACCGGCGTGCGGCCCAGCGCCTCGATGCCCAGCGCCGTCAGGTAGATGAACAGGGGCTCGCGGCCATTGTTGGCCTCGAAGAAGATGGGCCGCACGCCCGCCAGCACGACCAGCGCGTCGAGCGCGTAGTAGGCCTCGTCGTGGTAGAAGCCGGGTGGCCGGTCGCCCAACGCCCACAGCCGCAGCAGCGCGCCCAACGCCGTCAGCAGGGCTAACAGGAACAGTGTCGCCCGCCCTGTGTGTTGCGTATCCCCGTCGGCTGGCTTAGAATTCATGAACGCCCGTCGTGTGACAACCGTGGTCCCATCATGCGCCGTCGGTGTCACGCGCCGAGGGCCGGTGCGGGCCAATTCTAGCAAGATGGAGTCGGCATGTCAATTCATCTGTATCTCTCCCCTCACCTCGACGACGCTGCCCTGTCGTGCGCCGGGCGGATGGCGGGGCAAATCGAGCACGGCGAGACGGTCCGCGTTCTCAACGTCTTCGCCGGCGTGCCTGACTATACCCATCTGTCGGCCTACGCCGAGCGGCAGCACACCAAGTGGGGGCGGCCCACTGACCCCGTTGGGACGCGGCGCGCCGAGGACGAGCGCACACTGCGGGGCATGGGGGCCGAGGTCGAGAACTGGGACCTGTATGACTGCATCTACCGACAGGCCGACGGCCACTTCCTGTACACGGCTCACGATGAGGCGTTTGGCCCTATCCACCCAGCCGAGGAGCCGCTGGTGGCACGCCTGGCCGACGAGTTCGTAGCGCGCGGGGGGGACGAAACGACGCTGTACGCTCCGCTGGGGGCGGGCGGCCACGTCGACCATCGGCTGGTGCGGGCGGCGGCACTGGCGGCGCACGCACGAGGGGCGGACGTTGTCTTCTACGAGGACTTCCCATACGCGGCGCGGGGCGCGACCGTCGAGGCGGCGCTGAGCGAAGTGCCCGACAACTGGGTCAGCGAACTTGTGCCCATCGACGTCGAGCGCAAGATCGCTGTCATCGCGGGCTACGCCTCACAACTGTTTGCCCTGTTTGGCGACGCGACGGGCATGGAGCGCGACGTGCGGGCCTACGCGGCGTCCCTGGCCCCCAACGGCGGCGGCTACTTCGAGCAGTACTGGAGACTCCTGTCATGAGCGAACAACCGCTGCGGCTGTTCATCGCCGTCGAGTTGAGTGACGCCCTCAAGCGCGCCCTCGCTGACACCCAGCGCGCGCTGCGGCGTGACCTGGACTTCCCTGCTCTGCGCTGGGTGGCGCCGGACAGCATCCACATCACCCTCAAGTTTCTGGGCGACACGCCGCCGTCGCTGGTCCCCGCCATGCAGGACGCGTTGGCCGGTATCGCGCCTCAGCACGCGCCGTTCGAGATTGTCGCCGCCGACCTCGGCGTCTTTCCATCGCTGGCGCGGCCGGCGGTCCTGTGGGTGGGGCTGACGGGTGGAGTCAGGGCCTTGCAGGCGGCGCGCGACGACGTGGAGCGGGTGATTGCGCCCCTGGGCTATCCAACGGAGAAGCGCCCCTTCTCGCCGCACCTGACGCTGGCGCGCATCAAGGAGCCGACACGTGGCGAGGTGGAGGAGGTGCGCGCCGTCGTCCAGCGCAACGCAGTCGGCCAACTTGGGACGCTGGCCGTCCACGAGATCAGCTTGATGCGGAGCGAGTTGGGGCGCGGCGGCGCGCGCTACACCCAGTTGGCAGCCTTCCCGCTGGGTAAGTGAACAAGCTGTACTCTGGCGTGGAGGCTTTGCTACCTACGGCAGTTACTAAAATCGCCGCGAGTCGTTATAATGGACGCATAGTAGCGACGCACTATTTGCACCGTCAATGATGAATGGGGAGTATTGGATGTCACAGAAAGCCAGGTCGAATCGTAGGCATGACGAGCCAGTTACCAGGCGCGTCGTCGCAACTCCGGAAGCGACGGTTGAAGCACCCGCGCGGCAGGGTCCCAACTGGCTCAATATTATCTTGCTGGTAGCGGCGGCAGCCGGGTTCCTGGGTCTGGGGCTGCTGACCCTCGGCGAAGAGATGCCGCTGGGCGAGGTCCAGACCGCCAACCTGCTCGTTGTCTTCCTGACGGGCCTGACGACGGGCGGCCTGACGTGCCTGGCGGTGCAGGGCGGCTTGCTCGCCACAACGCTCGCGCAGCGCGAGGCGGACGGGCCGGTCGGCTTCAGCGGGCGGGCAGCGCCCATCGCCATGTTCCTTGGCGCGAAGATTCTGGCCTACACCGTCCTGGGTGCGCTCCTCGGCCTGCTGGGCACGGCCATCGGTCTAACGCCCATGCTCCAGGGCGCGCTGCAAATCCTGGCTGGGCTGTTCATGCTGGGCGTGGCGGGGCAGATGCTCAACCTGCACCCGATCTTCCGCCTCTTCAGCCTCACGCCCCCCAAGTCGATCCAGCGCCTCATTCGCCGAGAGTCGAAGAGTGGCAGCCTGTTGGCGCCCGTTGTGCTGGGCCTGCTGACCGTCTTTATCCCGTGTGCGACGACGCAGGCGATGATGATCGCGGCCCTCGGTTCGGGTAGTGCTCTGGTCGGTGGGGCCATCCTGTTCGCCTTCACTCTGGGCACGACGCCGCTGTTCTTCTCGCTGGGCTACCTGGCGACTCAACTGGGCGCGGCATTCCAGAAGGGCTTCACCCGCATCGCCGCCGTCGCCATCATCGTCCTGGCGTTTCTGTCGGTGACGGCGGGATTGGCCCTGTTGGGCGCGCCCGTGCCCGACCTGGCCTTCGTCGGCAGTTCGGGCGTGGGCACGGTCGCCACGTCGGCCAGCGTCCCGGCGGTGGGCACGGTGCAGGAGGTGACGCTGCGCGCCGAGCCGACGGCGTACGTGCCCAACCGCATCGTGTTCAAGGTCGGGACGCCGGGTAAGCTGAAGCTGGTCACGGGGGACCGTTTGGGCTGCACCAGCTCGTTCCTCATCCCGTCGCTGGGCTACCAGAAGATTCTGTCCAAGAACCAGCAGGCGGTGTTCGACATCCCGACCGACCGGCCGCGCAAGATTCCCTTCACGTGCAGCATGGGCATGTACCGGGGTGTCATCGAGGTGGAAGCATGATCAAGCAACAGTTCCGCATCCAGGGCATGCACTGTACCTCGTGTGCGATGCTCATCGACATGGACCTGGAGGACTTGACGGGCGTCAAGGAGGCCAAGACCAACTACGCCAAGTCCGTCACTCAGGTCGAGTACGACCCGGCCAGGACGAGCGCGGACCAGATTGTGGCCGCCATCCGGGCGACGGGGTACGAGGCGACGCCCGCGTGACCCTCGCCGACTACCTGAACCGCCCTTACACCATCCAGGTCCGGCGTGAAGAGGCTGCCGATGGTGTCGTACGCCTCCCGAAGTCGCTGCACCGCGAACTGGCGGAGGTGGCGCGGCGTGAGGGGGTGAGCTTGAACCAGTGGGTGAACACGGTTCTCAGCCGAGCGGTCGGCGCTCATCGGGCCTAACTGGTGCGCCTCTTACGACCCGACCCGACAGGTCTCCAAGACCTGTCGGGTCTCTGTATTATGAGGGGATATTTACATCCGCTCGGGCGCGCTCACACCGAGCAGGCCCAGGCTGTGGGCGAGGGTTTGCTGGGCGGCGGCGCACAGGTGGAGGCGCGCCTGGGTCAGCGCCGGGTCGGTCTGCTTCGGCGGCAGGACCGGGCAGCGGTCGTAGAAGGTGTGGAAGGCCGTCGCCAGGTCGTGGGCGTAGAAGGTGAGGGCGTGGGGAGCCAACTGCTTCGCCACCTGCGTCACGACTTCCTCCAGCCGCAGCATCTCCCGAATCAGCGCCAGCTCGCTGGGGTCTGTGAGCAGCGTCAGGTCGGCGTGGGCGGCCATCTCGATGCCGCGCTCGCGCGCCTGCCGCAGCACGCCCGCGATGCGCGTGTGGGCGTACTGGACATAATAAACCGGGTTCTCGTCGCTCTGCTGCACCGCCAGGTTGAGGTCGAACTCCAGGTGGGTGTCGTTGGAGCGCATGAGCATGAAGTAGCGCACCACGTCGGGGCCGACTTCGTCGATAAGCTCGTTGAGCGTTACGAAGTCGGCCTTGCGCTTGCTCATCTTGACGACCTGCCCATCGCGCAACAGGGTGACGAACTGGTAGGTCACGACGTGGAGCTTGCTGGCGTCGTAGCCGAGCACCTTGAGGCCTGTGGCGACCATGGGGTACTGGGCGGCGTGGTCCGCGCCCAGGACGTTGACCATCAGGTCGTAGCCGCGCTCGACCTTGTTGACGTGGTAGGCGATATCGGGCAGAGTGTAGGTCGGCTCGCCATTGGAGCGGACCAGGACACGGTCCTTGTCGCCGCCATACTGCGTCATCTTCAGCCACACCGCGCCGTCGGCGTCGTAAACCGCGCCCGCCTCGCGCAGCCGCCGCAGCACATCCCAGACCTCGCCGCTCGTCGTCAGCGTGTGCTCGTTGAAGAGGGTGTCGAAGCCGATGCCGAGCCGCGTCAGGGCGTCCTGCTGGGTCTGGGTGATGACCTGCTGGGCGTAGCCCTTGAAGGGCTTGAGATCGGTCGTCTCGGCGAGGGATGCGCCGTGTTGCTGCACCAGGTCACGGGCGATGTCGACGATGTCCTCGCCCTGGTAGTACTCGTCGGAGAAGGGAACGTCGCGCCCAAGCAGTTTGAGGTAGCGGGCGCGCACTGACTCGCCCAGCAGGTCCATCTGTCGCCCGGCGTCGTTGTAGTAGTACTCACGCGTCACTCTGTAGCCCGCCGCTTCGAGGACCCGCGCCAGCGTGTCGCCGATGACGGCGTTGCGGCCATGCCCCAGGTGGAGCGGCCCGGTCGGGTTGGCGCTGACGAACTCGACCTGCGCCCGCTGGCCGTCCCCGAGCGTCGTATTGCCAAAGGCGCCGCCCGCCGCCAGGATGCGCTCGACCTGGCCCGCGAGCCAGTTGGGCGACAGCCACAGGTTGAGGAAGCCTGGTGGAGCGACTTCGGCCTTGCCGACGAGGCTGCTGGCGGGGAGATGGGCGGCGATGGCCTGGGCGATGGCGAGCGGGGCCTGGCGCGCCGGCTTGGCGAGGGCCATTGCGATAGGCGTGGCGAAGTCGCCATAGCCGGCTTTGGGTCGCTGGACCACAATTTCGGCGGGGATATCGAAAATGGGTAATGTGCCTGACCGCTGGGCCTGCTCAATGGCGGTGCGGATCAGGGCGCTCAATTGGTCTTGAATGGTCATGCGCAACTCCGGCGAATCGGTGGAAAAAGCGGCTCCCAGATGCGGGTCTGGGAGCCGCCTGCCCGGCTGAGACATAAGTATAATACAGGGGTCCTGTTTGGGCCAACTTTCGCGCGGCACCAGAATTGCTGCGTGAGGCCAAGCACTAACCCTGAGGAGGGAATCACATGAGACGCTTGAGGCTGACCGTGGTAACAATGGCCGTCACGCTAGGCACACTGTTGATCGTAGGGAGTCTACTGGCGCAAGGTGCGCCGACGACGCTGGTCCAGGCGCAGGCGACCGTGTTAGCGACGCCGGGCGTGGTTCCGAGCGGCGCATCCATTGCCGATCGAGAACGGTCGGCGTACCTGACGCACGCTGACCGAGCGCTGGGTGACGCGCTGCAGGTCGTGCAGGCTCAGGCCCGTACCGCCGCAAGCGCGGGCGGTACGGCGACGCCGACGGCTGGCTTGACCGTGAGCCGCCCCGAGGTGGTCGCGCCGTTCGTACAGAACATGCGCGACGTGGTCCGCGCCAGCGAGCGCGGTCTGGAAGACCTGGACTTCCAACTGGGCGAGAATACGGCCTGCCCAACGGTGACGCGGTCAGTGCGCGACGCCGAGGCGGCGCTGCGGGCCCTGTATGATACCCTGGTCAACGATGGCACCCTGTTTGGCGTTGTCGAGCCGGCCGTTCTCAACCAGGTCACCCAGGCGCAGACAGGCTTGCGCGTGGCGATGACGTGCGTCGCGCCCGCTGTGACGCCGGTAGCGACTGTGGCCGCCACCCCGCGCGCGACGATTGGCGTGTCGGTTGGGACCGCCGTAGTCCCGCTGGGGACGTCGATTGCCCCTGTTGGCACGTCGGCGCCAGCGTTGGCGACGCCGCGCGCCGTGGGTACGGTCAGCCCGGTAGGCACGGTCGCACCCGTGGCGACAGCCGGAACGCCGCGCGCCGCCGCGAGTGGTGGCGGGGTGACGACGGGTTCAAGCGGCGCGGCTGCGTCGAGCGCGAGCATCTCGGACGCCGTGAACCAGGCCATCCAGCAGCTCCAGCAGCGCATCGACGAGCTATTCGGCCGCCCGACCGCCTCGCCGACGCGGTAGACCAGGGCTAGCCCCCTGGTTCGCCCTTGAGGAATAGAACAGCAGAGGCAGACCAGCAAGTCTGCCTCTGCCACTCACACGCGGTCGCGCCGCGCTCACTTGCTGGTCGGCGCGGGTTGGGCGCTCTTGACGTCCTCGACCTCGGACCAGCGCTCGCCGGTGGCGACGTCGACCTTGAGCGGCACGCTTAGCTCAAAGGCGTTCTCCATCGCTTCCCGCACAATCTCCACTGTCTCGTCGAGTTCACCCTTCGGTACCTCCAGCACCAGCTCGTCGTGGACCTGCAACAGCATGCGGGCGTGCAGCCCACGCGCCCGCAGGTCGCCGTCGACGCGGACCATCGCCAGCTTGACGATGTCGGCGGCGGTGCCCTGGACCGGCGCGTTGATCGCCTCGCGCTCCATGCGCTGGCGCTCGGCCAGGTTCAACCGCGCCCCACTCTTGAGACCGGGGAAGTAGCGGCGGCGGCCCAGCAGCGTGCTAACATAGCCATCGCGGCGGGCTCCCTTCTTGAAGCCGTCCATCAACTGCTCGACGCGGGGCAGCTTGCTGAAGTAATCCTTGATGAAGGCTATCGCCTCGTCGGTGGTGAGGTCGGTGCGGGCGGCCAGGCCGAAGCCCGAGATGCCGTAGATGATGCCGAAGTTGGTCGTCTTGGCGAGCCGCCGCTGGGCCGGTGTGACTTGCTCGATGGGGATGTTGAGCAGCAGCGCCGCCGTGCGAGCGTGGATGTCCTCGTCGCGGGCGAAGGCGTCAATGAGCGTCGGCTCGTTGGACATGGCCGCCAGGATGCGCAACTCGATCTGCGAGTAGTCCGCCGTCAGCAGGCAGTGGTCGGGCGGCGCGATAAAGGCGCGGCGGATGCGGCGGCCCTCCTCGGTGCGGATGGGGATGTTCTGGAGGTTGGGGTTGCTGCTGGAGATGCGGCCCGTCGCCGAGCCGGTCTGGTTGAAGTCGGTGTGGACGCGGCCCGTGCGCGGGTTGACGAGCAGAGGCAGCGCGTCGATGTAGGTGGACTTGAGCTTGGCGAGCTGGCGGTGTTCCATCAGCTTCTCGATGATGGGGTGCTGGCCGCGTAGCGCCTCCAGCACCGAGACGTCCGTCGAGTAGCCCGTCTTGGTGCGCTTCTGGGGTGGCAGGCCCAACTGGTCGAACAGGATGGACGCTAACTGTTGCGTCGAGCCGATGTTGAACGGGTAGCCCGCCAGGTCGTAGATTTCACTCTCCAGAACCTGGAGCCGTTGGTGGAACTCGGTGGACAGCTCCATCAGATAGTCCACGTCGAGCAGGACACCTGCCATCTCCATGCGCGTCAAGATGGGCACGAGGGGCATCTCGACTTCCTGGAACAGCGTCCACTGCTCCTTGTCGCGCAGTTCTGGTTCCTGGAGGTACGACAGGCGCAGTGTGATGTCCACGTCCGCCCCCGCGTAGCTGGCGACCTTGTCCGGCGGGACCTCGGCCATGGTAATCTGGTCGCGGCCCTTGCCGATGAGTTCGGTGATGTTGGTCATCTCGATGCCGAAGCGGCTCCACGCCTGGTCCTTGAGGCCAAACGCGCCGCGTCCCGGGTCGAGTAGCCAGGCCGCGATCATGGTGTCGAACAATGGGCCTTCGACCTCGAAGCCGTGGTTCCAGAGCAGGGTCAGGTCGTAGTTGGCGTTGTGGGCGACCTTGAGGAGGTCAGGGTCGGCCAGGAGCGAGCCGAGCGCCGCCTGGACCTCTTCCAGGCCCAGGTTGCGGCCTTCCAGGTGCGCGAGCGGGAGGTAGTAGCCCTCGCCTGTGTGACCGGTGATGGACAGGCCCACCAGGTCGGCGCGCATGGCGTCCTGGCTGGTCGTCTCGGTGTCGATGCTCAGGGCCTTGGCGTCCTTGAGCCGCTCCGCCAGGTCCTTGAGCTTCTTGGGGGTATCGACCAGCGTATACGTCCCCAGGCTCTCGCCGCTGCCGGTCTCTCCACTCGACGTCTCCCCGTTGCCCTCGGCGAATAGCCCCAATTGGTTGCCCCGCGCCAGCGCCGGCGCGCCTGCCGTCCGATCGGGTAGGCGGTTCATCAGCGAGCGGAACTGAAGCTCGCGGAATAGTTCAGTGACCCGCCCCTCGTCGTACGCCCGGTAGCGCACGTCCTCCCAGTCGACGTCGAGGGGCACGTCGCAGCCGATGGTGACAAGCTGCTTGTTGAGTAGAAGCTGGTCCTTCATCTGCCCAATGTTCTCGCGCGCCCGCTGGGGCTTGACCGCGTCGAGGTGGGCCAGGATGCCTTCCAGCGTGTGGTACTGCTGTAAGAGGGTGGTCGCCGTCTTGTCGCCCACGCCCGGTACGCCCGGGATGTTGTCGGAGGTGTCACCCTTGAGCGCCTTGTGGTCGATGAGCTGGGCGGGCGCGAGGCCGAAGCGCGCCTGGATGGCCGCCTCGTCGTAGATGACCGTCTCGTTGAAGCGCCCGCGCGTGGTCAGGATGCGTACGTGGGGGCCGACAAGTTGGAAGGTGTCGCTGTCACCTGTCACAATCAGCGTGTCCAGGTCGTCCTCGCTGGCCTTCAACGCCAGCGTCCCCAGAAGGTCATCGGCCTCGTAGCCAGGCACCTGGAGCGAGCGGATGCGGAAGGCATCAAGAATCTCGCGGATGCGGTCGATCTGCCGACCCAGGTCGCTGGGCATGGAGACGCGGTTGGCCTTGTACTGGTCAAACGCCTCCTTCCGCCCACTCAGCCCGGCGTCCCACGTCACGGCGATGTAGTCGGGCTTCTCGTCGCGCAGCACATTCAGGAGCATCTGGGTGAAGCCGAAGATGCCGCCGGTTGGCTCGCCGCTGGACGTCGACAAGCCCTGCTCGCTGAGGGCGTGGAAGGCGCGGTAGGCCAGGGCATGGCCGTCGATGAGGACAAGTTTGGGGCGGCGGGAGGCGTCGTCAGGCATGGGAATCCTCGAATTCAGCAGCGGGACGCTGGGCGAGTGTAGGACAAATGCCCTACAAGTGTACACCATCCGCCCGCTTCCGACAAGGTCAGCGCGCCTCGAAGAAAACGTTATCAATCTTGAAAACCTTTACATTGCGCCAACCTCTTGACTTTTGCCCGCTCGTATGGTATCCTGGGACCACGATACATGCGAAAGAAAGGACGAACAGCTATGGCAAGTGTGACCTACGATCATGTCTTCAAGAGGTTCGCAGGCGACGTGATCGCCGTCAACGACCTGAGCCTGGACATCAAGGACGGTGAGTTCCTGGTGCTGGTCGGGCCGTCGGGCTGCGGCAAGTCCACCGCGCTGCGTCTCCTGGCCGGCCTGGAGGAGATTAGCGACGGGAATATCTACATCGGGGACCGCGTGGTAAATGACGTGCCACCCAAGGACCGCGACATCGCCATGGTGTTCCAGTCGTACGCGCTCTATCCCCACATGAGCGTCTACGACAACATGGCGTTCGGCCTCAAGCTGCGCAAGACCCCCAAGGCCGACATCGACAGGCGCGTCAAGGAAGCGGCGCAAATCCTCGGTCTCAACAACCTGCTGGAGCGCAAGCCGAAGCAGCTCTCCGGTGGTCAGCGCCAGCGCGTCGCCGTCGGCCGCGCCATTGTCCGCGAGCCGGCCGTCTTCCTCTTTGACGAACCGCTGTCCAACCTCGACGCCAAGCTGCGCGTCCAGACCCGCGCTGACATCAGCAAGCTGCACCAGCGCCTCAAGACCACCTTCATCTACGTCACCCACGACCAGGT
>CAZLBQ010000129.1:0-13266 GCA_964557745.1 uncultured Anaerolineales bacterium | reverse complement strand
AGCTTGATGTCGCTGAACCTGGGTAGGAGACTGGCGAGGACGGCCGGCAAGTCGTTCCAGCGGCCCTGGACGAGTATCTTCTCCAACCGCGCCGCGCTCGCGTCCACCCACGCCCATTCCGACCGAAACCGGTCGGCCTTGATAAAGTAGTCGCGCTTCTCCCACGCCGCCGCGCTGCTGTCCACGCCCTGCGCGATCTGGCGTAGCGAGAAGACGATGAGCGCCGTCAGGTCACGGGCCTCGCCGTCCAGCCCGTCCTTCTGCCCGAGTAAGCGCAGCGCCTCAGCGATGGTGCGGCGCAGGCGGGTGCGTTCCGTCCCCGTGCCGTCTACCGTGATCAACCGCCCCATAGTCTATCCTCCGATGTCTTGAACAAGCGTTCGAGAGTCTACCACGCTTTGCCCTGTCGGTCAAGCGTCAAGGCTCACATATCAAGGCTCAAGTGACAAGTTTCAAGTGAAGAGGCGGGGGTTGCAGGTTGAAGGCGCCCAGCGGCTAGGGAGCAAGGGGCACACAGACGGCCAATGACACGGCTGACGAGCAGCATTGCCATCGCCAGCCGTGACCGCGAGTGTTCTGTTGCAAAGAACCCTGACACACACGTAGCGTTCTTGCGCGGTATGCCAAGTCGTGCTACTATCGACCCGCTGCGCTGAAGTACCCGGCGGCGAGTCGATCCCGTCCCCGCATCTCGGAGGGAGACACACCATGACTGGCCCGAAACTGTCCCACCTGGCCGCGCTGGCCCTCGTCCTGGCCCTGGCGCTCGTTGCGCGCCCCGCGCAGGCCGCGACCTGCCAGTACGTCCTCGGCTTCGCTACTCTGCACAATCTCATCCCCAACGTCGTTGGTAATTGCGTGACCGACGAGTACCACGACGGCGTGGGCAACGGCTATCAGCAGACCGTCAACGGTCTCATGCAGTGGCGCAAGGCCGACAACTGGACGGCCTTCACCAACGGCTACCAGACCTGGGTCAACGGGCCGCGGGGCATTCAGCAGCGCCTCAACACCCAACGCTTCGCCTGGGAGGCCAACCGCGAGGGCCTGCCCTACGTCGGGCCGGGGCCATACCCCAACAGCTACTACGACGACCGCAGCGGGCCTGAGGCGCTCATGCTGTCGCTGGTCAACGCCATCAACCGCAAGGAGTACCTGCGCGCCTACTCGTACTGGGAACCCAACGCGCCCGGCCTCGCGCCATACCCGCAGTTCGCCCAGGGCTACGCCCAGACGGCGACCACCCAGATCACCATCGGGACCATCGGCGGCTCGGCGGGCGCGGGCCAGATGTACTACACCGTGCCGACCATCCTGACGGCGCAGACGACGGGCGGCCAGAACCAGGTGTATGTCCTGTGCTACGTCCTGCACCTGAGTCAGCCCGCCATCCAGGGCACGCCACCCTTCCAGGGCCTCCGCATTCGCTCGGCCACCGGCGTCCCCGTCCCGCCTGGCTCGGACACCGACCAGATGCTCGCTGGCGTGTGCGCCCCGCCGCAACCCAACGACGGCCCCATCCCACTCCCGCCGACCTACGCGCCCGGCGACATTAGCGCCGCCCGCTATCTGGACGACCGCAGCGACGGCGTGCAGGTCATCCGCTCGCTGTTCAACGCCATCAACCGCAAGGAGTACGTCCGCGCCTACTCCTACTGGGAGCCGAGCGCCGTCGGCCTGCCCGGCTTCGACACCTTCCAGGCGGGCTATGCCAACACCCAGTCGGTCCAGTTGACGACGGGCACGCCGACCAGCGATGTCGGCGCGGGGCAGCTCTACTATGATGTGCCGGTCATCCTGGCGGTCCAGACGACGGGTGGCCCGCAGCGGTTCGAGGGTTGCTACCGCCTACACCTGGGCAGCCCGAGCGCGCAGGGCGTGCCGCCCTTCCAGCCGCTGGCTATCCGCTCCGGCAACCTGCGCCAGACGGCGACGCCTACCCTGGCCGCCGGCGCGCAGATGTGCCGGTAGGCTAGCATGACCGGCGGCGCGACGTTCGACACCAGCGGCCTCTATCGCTACCACCTCTGGCGGGCGTGGGGCCGCGGCGAGCGCCGCGTCGCCTTCATTATGCTCAACCCCAGCACGGCGGACGGCCAGCGGGACGACCCGACCGTCCGCCGCTGCCTGGGCTTCGCCCGCGCCTGGGGCTACGACGCCCTCGACGTTGTCAACCTGTTCGCCTACCGCACGCCGCGCCCGGCCGACGTGCGCGCCGCCGCCGACCCCGTCGGCCCCGACAACGACCGCTTCTTGCTGGACGTGACGGCTCGCGCGGGGCTGGTCGTCGCGGCCTGGGGTAACCACGGCGCGTGGCTGGGCCGTACCGACGCCGTCCGCCACCTGCTGGCCGACGTCCCGCTCCACTGCCTCGCCCTCACCGGCCAGGGCCAGCCGCGCCACCCGCTGTACGCGCGGGCGACGCTCCATCCCCACCTGTTATGACGCCGATCTTCTTTTTGACAAGCAACCTTGCTCCTGCTATCATCGCCGGCATCAAGCCTTCCCCATGCTAAGGAGCCTGCGGTGCCGATCCCCGAGTTCTTCCACTTCTTCCGTCCCTGCCTGGAGATGCTGGCCGATGGGCAGCCCCACTATTGGCGCGATATCGAGAGTCGGCTAATCGAGCGGTTCCATCTCACGCCTGAGGAGCAGGCGGAGTTGATTCCGAGCGGACGCAAGACACGGGTCGCAGACCGTGTGCAGTGGGCGTTGACCTATTTGCGCCAGGCTGGGCTGGCCGAGAGTACCGAGCGGGGCTGGAACAAGATCACGCCGCGGGGTTCCGAGTATCTGCGGCGAGCGCCAGCTCTCATCACCCCCGATGATCTCATGGAGTTTGATGAGTTTGCGGCCTTCGCCGCACGTAGCCGCGAGCGCCGCGCTAGCCCAGCCGTGCCACTCGCTGCGTCGGGTAGTCCCGTAGCCGTTGTTCGAACCCCACAGGAAGCTATTGCCGCCGCCTATGATGAGCACAATACGGCGCTGGCGCAGGACGCCCTGCAACGCGTCAAAGCCATGACGCCCGCCCGGTTCGAGAAGCTCATCGTCGATCTCATGTTAGGGCTGGGCTATGGCGGCACAAGCGGCTCTGGCCGCACACTGGGCCGCACAGGCGATGAAGGCGTCGATGGAGTCATCAACCAGGACAAGCTGGGGCTGGAGAAGATTTATCTGCAAGCCAAGCGCTGGGACACGCGCACGGTTGGGCGTGTCGAGCTTCAGGCGTTTGTCGGCGCCCTCAACGGCCAGGGGGCGACGAAAGGCGTGTTCATCACTTCCTCGACCTTCAGCCAGGAGGCACGAGACTACGCCGCCCGCACCATGAACTTCAAGATCTCGCTCATCGACGGCCTGGAACTGGCGCGGCTGATGATTGAGAATGACCTCGGTGTGGCCCTCGAACAGCGCTACGACGTGAAGCGCATCGACTCCGACTTCTTCCTCGAAGAGTAGCGCTCAGGATGCTCCAGAAACCAGACCTATCTGACGAAACAATTATCGCCTGTATGCGGGCTGACTACGGCGTGCGCGTCACCGACCTCGCGTTTCTGCCGCTAGGAGCCGATGTCAACACTGCCGTCTATCGCGTCGCCGATGACGGCACGTCGTACTTCCTCAAGCTGAGGCGCGGCCCGGTGGCCGAGGCGAGTGTCGTCATTCCGCGCCTCCTGGCCGACCACGGTATCGCCCAGCTCATCGCCCCGCTCCCAACGCGGGCGGGCCGCCTGTGGACCCGCCTCGCCGACTTCACCTCGACGCTGTCCCCGTTTGTAGCGGGCCGCAATGGGTTCGAGGCCCGCTTGTCGGACCACCATTGGGTGGAGCTGGGCGCCGCCCTCCGTGGCCTCCACACGCTAGACGTCCCCCTCGCCTTGCGGGAGGGCATCTCCTACGAAACCTTCTCCCCAGTCTGGCGAGACATGGTCAGGCTGTTCCAGGCCCAGGTCGAGGAGACGACATTTGGGGAGCCGGTGGCAGTCCAGGTGGCCGCCTTCATGCGAAGCCAGCGAACGGTAATTGACCTGCTGGTGGCGAGCACGGAGCGGCTGGCCCAGGTCCTCCAGGCCCGCGCCCCTGACTTCGTCCTGTGTCACGGCGATATCCACGCGGCCAACCTCTTGCTGAGCGACGACGAGGCGCTCTACATCGTGGATTGGGACACACTCATCTTTGCTCCCGGGGAGCGCGACCTGATGTTTGTCGGCGCGGGCCTCGGCATCGCCGACACGCCGGACCAGGCCGCCCTGTTCTACCAGGGCTACGGCCCGGCGGCCGTCGATCCGCTGGGCATCGCGTACTACCGCTGTGGGCGGGTCATCGAAGACATCGCGGCGTTCTGCCAGCAACTCCTGCTGACAGATGAAGGCGGCGCGGACCGCGAACAGGCGCTCGGCTATCTCGTCGACTCGTTTCTACCCCACCACGTCGTCGACATTGCCCTGTCAGATGTGAAGCGCATTGACTCCGACTTCTTCCTCGAAGAGTAGACCTGCGGCAGGCCCGTCTTGCCCAAATCACCAATCGCGGGTATGATTGCTCGCCAGCTTCGCGCGCACCGGGCGTGCGTTCCTTCTAGTGAACTAAACTCACTGAGCGACGAGTGACTTCTTCCAGCGGGTCCCAGCCCGACCCTGTTCTCAAGAGCCAGCATGGCTCACTCATCCAGGGGCTGTGGCGCGCGAGCGGCCCGCTGCTGACATTTCTCACCTTCGTCGTCGCCGAGCTGCTCACCAGCGATGACATCGGCTTTGCCTTCATCACTCCCATCCTCATCGCGCTGGTCGCCTACGCCGCCCTCGTCGGCGGGCTGGCGGCCGGCCTCATCAGCGCCGTCATCACCATCGTCTACACCCTGTTTCGTCTGCCCCCCGTCGGCCAGCCCAGCATCGAGTGGGGGCCAGACGTCGCGCAGTTAGTGGCCGTCGCCGTCGTCGCGCCGATGGTCGCCATCATCGTCGGCGGTTTGAAGGAGCGCAACGCCCGCCTGCGCGACGAAGCCCTCCAGCGCGAGCGCCTCTATTCCGCATCCATTCTTGCCTCGCTCCAAGACGGCCTGACACTGCGCAACGCCGAGGGCGTGATGCTCGACGTCAACCCCCGTTTCTCGGCCATGACGGGCTTCTCTCGCGACGAACTGATTGGGACTAGTCCGCCGTTCCCCTTCTGGCCGCCCGAGGAACTCCCGCGTGTGTACGCCGCCTACGACCGCTATCGCCAGGCCGACGAGGTCGAGGCCGACCTGGTCTACCAGCGCAAGTCAGGCGAGCGGTTCCCGGTTATTGTCACCACCTCGCCCATCCGCGACCCCGATGGCCGCGTGGTCGGCCACGTCTCCATCATCAAGGACGTCACTGAGCGCCAGCGGCTGTACGAGGCCGCCCAGGAAGCCGTGCGGGTGCGGGACGAGTTCCTATCCATTGCTTCTCACGAGCTAAAGACGCCGCTGACCTCGCTCCAGTTGCAGTCGCAATTGCTCCAACGCGCCATCCCCGATGGGTCGGGGACGCCGCTGGCGCCGGAACGGCTGCGCAAGCTGGCCGCCATCAACGCGCAACAGGTGAAGCGGCTCAGCCGTCTCGCCAATGACCTCCTCGACGTGTCACGTCTGAGCCAGGGCCGCCTCGACATCCAACCAGAACGCGTCGACCTGAGCGTCATCGCCCGCGAGGTGGTGGCGAGCTTCGCCGAGGAGGCCAGCCCGGACGCTTCGCCTATTCAACTCCACGCCGACAGCCCCGTCATCGGACGCTTCGACCCCTTCCGCATCGAGCAGGTCTTGACCAACCTCATCTCCAACGCATTGAAGTACGGCGATGGGAAGCCGGTCATTGTCTCCGTGTGGGACGACGAGCAGACTGCGTATGCGCGGGTGCAGGACCAGGGCATCGGCATCGCCCCCGAACACCTACCGCGTATCTTCGACCGCTTCGAGCGTGTCGCCTCGAACCGCTACGAGGGCCTGGGCTTGGGACTGTACATTGTGCGTCAGATCGTCGAGGCCCACCACGGCCACATCGACGTCACGAGCGCGCCGGGCGAGGGGACGACGCTGACGGTCCAACTGCCCAAAGGCGACTCGTAAGGACTCCCTATGCTCGCTGTGTTGACGCTCCATAACAATCTGGCGAATGCGATTATTCTGTACGCTGTGGCGCTGGGGGCGTGGGGGGCGTGGCTTGTGGTGCGGCGGCAGGGCGTGACGCCTGCGTTTGTCGCGGCGCTGGTCATCGCGGAGATTCTCGTCGCCGTCCAGGTCGTTCTCGGCGTTACCCTCTACCTGGCCGGGGCGCGGGCCGCCGCGCTCTTTCACTATATGTACGGCGCGCTGGCGCTGCTGGCCTTACCCGCCGCCTGGGGCTACGCCCAGGGCAACCGCAGCCGCCAGACCGTGTTACTCTACACCTTCATCGCGCTCGTCATCGCGATTCTGGCCTGGCGCGGCACGCAGACGGCGCTGCCAGGCGGCTAATCAAGGGGAACGATATGCCACACACCGCGACTGTCAACGGCGTCAAGCTGGCGTATGAGGACATCGGGCAGGCCGGAGACCCCGTCGTCCTCCTGGTCCACGGCTACCCCTTGAGCCGCCACCTGTGGCGCGAGCAGCACGCCGCCCTCGCCGCGGCCGGCTGGCGCGGCATTATCCCCGACCTGCGCGGCCACGGAGCGAGCGCCGTCCCCACGCCGCCTTACACGCTGGACGAGTTCGCCGACGACCTGGCCGCCCTGCTCGACCACTTGGGCATCGACCGCGTCGTCTACGGTGGCCTGAGCATGGGTGGCTACACGGCGTTCGCCTTCTGGCGGCGGCATCGGGCTCGGGTGCGCAGGCTGATGCTGGTCGACACGCAGGCTGGGGCCGACACGCCCGAAGCCCGCGCAGGCCGGGTCAAGGCGCAGGCGGACATTCGAGCCGGGCGCAGCGCGGCTGTCGTCGAGGCGATGCTGGGGCGGGTGCTGGGCGCGACGACCCAGGCCGAGAACCCGCGCCTGGTGGAGAGCGCGCGGCAGATGATGGCCGCCACGCCGCCGCAGGGGATGCTCGGCGACCTGGCCGCGCTCATGGCCCGCCCCGACTCGACGCCCCTCCTGCCCGCCATCGACGCGCCGACCCTCATCGTCGTGGGCGAGGAGGACGTGGTCACGCCGCCCGCCCTGCATGAGGCCATGCAGCGGGCCATTCCGGGTAGCCGCCTGGTCACGATCCCTCGCGCGGGCCATCTCAGCCCGCTAGAGCAGCCCGACGCCTTCAATCGGGCAATGGTCCACTTCTTGCAGCAAGTGGACGCCAAGCGTTAAGCCCACCCCCATCATCAGCGGAGGCGCCATGCCCGATTCTACCCCGCGTCCCAGCCCGCGGGTCCCTGTCACGCTGCGTGTCAACGGCAGCCAGTACCAGTTGTACCTTGAGCCGCGCCGCACCCTGGTCGATGCCCTGCGCATCGACCTCGGCCTGACGGGCACCAAGCTCGTGTGCAACGAGGGTCAGTGCGGGGCCTGTACCGTTATCCGCGACGGCAAAGCCGTCTACGCCTGTCTCACCCTGGCCGTCGAGTGCGAGGGCAGCGACCTCTACACCATCGAGGGGCTGAGCGACGGCGAGACCCTCCACCCCCTCCAGGCCGCCTTTGTCGAGCACGACGGCTACCAGTGCGGCTTCTGTACGCCGGGCCAGATCATGGCCGCCGCCGCGCTGCTCGCCGAGCACCCGCAGCCCAGCGAGGCCGACATCCAGTATCACATGGCAGGCAACCTGTGCCGCTGCGGCGCGTACCGTAACATCATCGCGGCGGTCGAGGCGGCCTCTCAGGCCCTCGCCGCCGAGCAGCCCATCCCCACCCGTCAATCCTGGCCCTTCGCCCCGCGCTCCGAGGAGCACGAGGAGGCGAAGGTCAAGCACGACCACTGAGGACGCCCATGCCTAAACTAGTCAAGAGCACCAAGGAAGTGGAAGGGCGTTTCATCGAAGAGTGGACAGTGGTAGAAGAGGACCCGACCGCGCCGTGGGACGGCGGGCGGGAGATGCGCGTCATCGGTGGGGGACATCCCCGCATCGACGGCCACCAGCGGGTCACGGGCAGCGCCCGCTACACCTACGATGTGCGGCTGCCGGGCATGCTCTACGCGGCCGTGGTCCGCTGTCCGCATCCCCACGCCCGTGTCCGGGACGTCGACGCCTCGGCCGCGCTCGCGTTGCCCGGCGTACGTAGCGTCCTCTGGCACGGCAACACCGAACCTATCGAGTGGTACGAGGGGCAGGGCTTTGTCTTCGACCCGCACTGCCGCTTCGCCGGGCAGGAGGTGGCCGCCGTCGCCGCCGATGACCCGGACATCGCCGAGGATGCCGTCCGCCTGATCCGGGTGGACTACGAGGTGTTGCCCTTCGTCGTCGACCCCAAGCAGGCGCGCCGCCCCGACGCCCCCCAACTCTATCCCGACGGCAATGTCATGAAGGGCGGGCCGGACGTCAAGGCGCGCGGCGACATCGTCCAGGGCTTCGCCGAAGCGGACGTGGTCATCGAGCGCGAGTTCACCACTGCTGCCCAGGTCCATAATGCCCTGGAACCCCACGGCTCGGTGGTCGAGTGGGACGGCGACCAGGTGACGTTCTGGGAGTCGACGCAGGGCGTGTTCGACGGCCGCCAGCGTATCGCCCAGGCGTTCAAGCTGCCCCTGTCCAAAGTGCGCGTGATCTGCGAGTACATGGGGGGTGGGTTCGGGGCCAAGCAGGGTGTCGACAAGCAGGCCATTATCGCCGCGCTCCTGGCGCGCCAGGCCGGTCGCCCCGTCCAATTGATGCTCGACCGCACGAGTGAGAACCTGGCGACGGGCCACCGCCAGCCGACGCGGCAGCGCGTCAAACTGGGAGCGAAGCGCGACGGGACGCTGACGGCCATCGAGCACGTCGCCTTCAACAACCTCGGCGCGCACGCGGCCTGGCTGCCGTGGGTGATTGGCGCCTCGCAGGACATGTACCGCTGCGCCAACGTGCGAACCGAGAACTGGGGTATCTTCACCAACCTCGGCCCCTTCGCCGCCTTCCGCGCGCCAGGTGTGGTCGAGGGCCAGTACGCCCTGGAAGCGGCGATGGACGACCTGGCCGCCGCGCTGGGCATGGACCCGCTCGAATTGCGGCGGCGCAACTACTCCGACAAGAGCCAGAGCCGCGACATCCCGTTCTCCAATAAGGCGCTACGCGAGTGCTACGACCAGGGCGCGGCGGCTATTGGCTGGGAGCGGCGGACGACGCTCAACCCCGACCCGATGAGTCGCAAGCGGCGCGGCATCGGCATGGCGAGCCAGTACTGGGGTGGCGGGGGCGGTCCGCCCGCCTACGCGACGGTTGAGATGAACCGCGACGGGACGGTGACGGTCATCGGCGGCACGCAGGATATTGGCACCGGCACCAAGACCATGCTGGCGATTGTGGCGGCCGAGGCGCTGAGCATCCCGCTGGAGCGCGTCCAGGTGTTGACCGGGGATACACGGGGCGCGCCCTACGGCCCGACCAGCGGCGGCAGTGTCACCACGCCGAGCATGGCCCCGGCGGTGCGTGGCGCGGCCGAGGACGTGCGGCGGCAGTTGCTCGACCTGGCGGGGCAGTGGATGGAGGTTGCGCCCGAGGACCTGGATATTGTGGACGGCGAGATTCGGGTCAAGGGCGTGCCCGACAAATCGCGTAGCATCGCCGAGTTGACCGAGGAGCTAGGGAACTTCTCCATCATCGGGCGCGGCAGCCGCGGCCCGAACCCGAAGGAGTACGCCTTGAACACCTTCGGGGCACAGTTCGCCGAGGTCGAGGTTGACCTGGACACAGGCGAGGTCAAGGTCCTCAAGCTCGTCGCGGCCCACGATGTCGGGCGCATCATCAACGCCCTCACCTACACCAACCAGATGCGCGGGGGGGTGGTCCAGGGCTTCGGCTACGGGCTGATGGAGGAGCGCGTCGTCGACGAGCGCTTCGGCCTTGTGCTCAACCCGGAGATGGAGGATTACCACCTACCGACGATGGCCGACATTCCGCCCATCGACGTGCCACTGGTCAATGTCCCCGACCCCAACGCCAACCCGGTCGGGGCGAAGGGCGCGGGCGAACCGCCCATCATCCCCACTGCGCCCGCCATCGCCAACGCCATTTTCCACGCCACGGGCGTGCGCGTCACCGACCTGCCCATCACGCGGGACCGCCTGCTGGCGGCGCTCGCCAAGGGCAGCGGCGGGACCGCCGAGAGCGAGAGGTAAGCCATGCGCCCCTTTGACCTTGTCCCGGCCACCACCGTTGACGATGCCCTGATGGCGCTGGGTCCCACCTGGGACCAGCGCCTCCTCGCCGGCGGTACCGACGTGCTGCCCGCGCTCAAGGATGACGTGTATACCACGACGCGGCTGGTCAGCCTGAGCCGCATCGCCGACCTGAAGCAGTTCAGTGAAGACGAGGCCGGCCTGCATATCGGGGCGCTCGTCACGCTGGACAACCTGCTCGACGCGCCGCTGGTGCGCGACCGCTATCCGACGCTCTGGCACGCCATTCGCCTGGCCGCCTCGCCGCAGTTGCGTAACATGGGGACGCTCGGCGGCAACCTCGGCCAGGACTCGCGTTGCTGGTACTATCGCGGCCCCTTCCAGTGCTGGCTCAAGGGCGGTGACACGTGCTACGCCCGCGACGGCGAGAACCGCCTCCATGCCATCTTCGACCAGTCGCCGTGTGTCAGCACCCACCCCACCGACCCGGGGACGGCCCTGCTGGCCCTCGACGCGCGGCTGCGCATCCAGTCGCCACGTGGGGAGACGACGCGGCCGCTGGCTGAGCACTTCGCGCCGCCCACAACCGAGCGCCGCCGCTTGAACACCCTTGCCCCCGATGAGGTCATCGTTGGCATCGACGTGCCGGCCCCGGCGCCGGGTGCGCGCGGGCTGTACCTCAAGGCGATGGACCGCGCGGCGTGGAGCTTTGCCCTGGTCAGCGTCGCCGTCGTCCTCGACCTAGACGGCGGGCAGGCCCGCGACGTGCGCCTTGTCCTGGGCGGCGTCGCCAACACGCCCTGGCGCGCGCAGGCCGCCGAGGCCGCCCTGCGCGGGCGGCCCCTCGACGACACGACCATCGCTACAGCGGCGCGGGCCGCGACCGACGGGGCCAAGCCCCTGGCCCACAACGGCTATAAGGTGGAACTGGCCCAGGCGCTCGTCCGCCAGGCGCTAACCGCGCTCCGCTGAGCCGACGCGGTCCGTCTGGCCCCCTTCTTGCTCCAAGTAGTTTAGCTTACAGATACGGCTATCGTGGCGCATAGAAGGAGCCTTGAGATGGAGCGAGCAGATACAGTCAAGCACGCGGAGAATGACGTGGCGGCGAGCACCCGCCCACAGACGGTTGTACACGAGGACCGCGCTCCGCTGGGCGACGGCGACGTGAATACGACAGGCGGGACGGGCGGCCGCGTCGTCCTGGGTGTGCTGGCCGCCGTGTTTGGCATCATGATGGTCGTGCTGGTGGCCTGGCTGCTCTTTGGCGCGCTGGCCCGTTAGGACCCGCTCTCCCTCCGGGTCTGATGACCCCATTGCGCCAATCCTGAGCGATTAGCGCAGGAACCCCCGGCCCGTGTTGACAGGACAGCCCCCCTAGGGCGCTGAGCGCGAGGCTCAGCGCCCTGTTTTGTTGGCTAAACGCACTACTGAAAGCACATTGTGATATAATGTGCTTGTCAGTCAGTACCAAGGCCAGGTCTTGCCTGTGTGGCTGCGCAGGGGAGGACTACAATGTCAACACGATGCGGTGTTTGCAAACGGCTGAACGGTCTCGCCGCGCTTGTCCTATTGGCCATAATGGTGGCTGCCGGCGGCGGCCGCGCCTGGGCCGCGCCCGCCGCCGCGGTAGATGGCGGCTGGGACAATCGGTTTGGCGTCGTCGGTGTCGACGGCGATGTCTACGCGGTGGCCGTCATCGGCAACGACATCTATGTCGGCGGGAGCTTTGCGAGGGCGGGCGGTGTCGAAGCCCACAACATCGCCCGCTGGGACGGGGCGCAGTGGCACGCGCTGGGCAGCGGGGTGCAGTGCCCCGTCACCTGCACGTCGTCGGTGCGGGCCATCGCCGTCAGCGGCTCGACCGTCTACGTAGGTGGGAAGTTTTCGGAAGCCGGCGGGGTGGCCGCCAACAACATCGCCCGCTGGGACGGCCAGGCCTGGTCGCCCCTGGGCGCGGGCATCGAATGGACGGTAGGCGATGCGCCCGTGCTGGCCCTGGCCGTGCAGGGCGCTGACCTCTACGTCGGCGGCGCCTTCGCCACCGCCGGCGATGTTCACGTCGGCAACATCGCGCGCTGGGACGGCAGCCGCTGGCGCGCCCTGGCGGGCAGCGGCGACGGGGTCAATGGGCCAGTTAATGCCCTGGCCGACGACGGCCAGTCGCTCTACGTCGGCGGGCGCTTCTCACGCGTCGACGGCGTCAGCGCCAACAATCTCGCCCGCTGGGACGGCCAACGGTGGTATGACCTGGGAGGCGGCGTCGACGCCGCTGTCAACGCGCTGGCCGTGAGCGGAACCTCGTTGTATGTGGGTGGCGACTTTGGGCAGGCCGGCGGGCGGGCCAGTCAGGGCGTCGCGCGCTGGGACGGCAGCCAGTGGTGGCCCGTCGGCGCGGGGAGCCAGGGCGGGTCCGTCTCGGTCCTGGCCTTGCTCGTGCGAGGGACTGACGTCTACGCGGCGGGCCAGTTCAGTGGTCTGGGGAACACGGCCGCGCAGAACATCGCCCGCTGGGATGGCCAGCAGTGGACGGCTCTAGACAGCGGGATCCGCTGCCTGAGTGGGACGTGTTATACGGCCACCGTCCGCGCCCTGGCCCACTCTGGGCCGCTCCTGATCGCGGGCGGGACGTTCACCCAGGCAGGCCCGGCGGTCGGCAATGGTGTCGCAAGCTGGGATGGACAGACCTGGTCGACCTTCGCCACGCCGACGAGCCAGCAGGTGCGCGGGACCGTCGCCGCGCTTGCCGTGAGCGGGACGGACGTCTACGTCGGCGGCACTCTGCTCGCCGTTGGGGCGCAGCCCGCTCAGGCGCTCGCGCGTTGGGATGGTCAGGCCTGGCGCCCCATCACCGGCGGACCCAATGGTTTGAGCCTCCTCAGCGTGAGTGCGTTGGCCGTGAGCGGACCGCATGTCTTTGTCGCGGGCGTCTTCAGCAACCCCGCGGCGGGGTCGGTTCAGGCTGTCGCGCGCTGGGACGGCCAGGGGTGGACACTGCGGGGGGCGTTGAGCGGGTTCTCGTAC
>CAZLBQ010000128.1:0-13337 GCA_964557745.1 uncultured Anaerolineales bacterium | reverse complement strand
CCACGCCCATCCCACCGACGCCCGGGCCGCCGTCGCCGACACCGCGCCCCATCATTCCTACCCGCGCCCCCCCGTCGCCGACGCCGGTGCCCATGCTCATCCCGATAGAGCAGATCGCCGCGACGCCAACCAAGGCGCCCAGCCCCACCCCGTCGCCGACACCGTCCGATTTACCCGCCGATCTCAAGGGCAAGCTGGCCTTTATCTCCGACCGGTTGGGCAAGGAGTACATCTTCATTGCGGACCCGGATGGGAATGTGACGGCGCTCTTGACCGATGGCTGGGCGTACTCGCGGGCGTACCAGTTGGAGAGCTACTCACCTGACATGGTTCACAAGCTGTTTGTGCGGGCGGGTCAGGCCCAGGTGGAGCATGTCATCCGTGGCGTGTCCGTCACCTCTTCCGTGTCGACCGACGAAATCTGGGTCCAGAACACGGCCGACGGTTGGATTTGGAAGCTCATCGGCGGGCCGCGTGTCACCTACGACCCCGTGTGGTCACCGGATGGGGTCCATATCGCGTTTGTTTCCCAGGAGTCGGGGAATGATGACATCTATGTCGTCGATCGTAACACGGGTCACGAGACACGCCTGACGAACAACGGCGCCATTTGGGATAAGCACCCAAGCTGGTCGCCAGACGGTCGCCAGATTGTGTTCTGGTCAAATCGGGACACGGGACGCAAGAGCATTTGGATCATGAACGCCGACGGTTCGGACCCCCGCCCGTTGATCCAAGACGATTCGAACAACTGGGACCCGGTATGGATCAAGTGACCGTGAGTGGAGCGAAAGAGGGGAGCTACGCATGGTAATGAACAGCTTGGAGTCGTCGGGCGGAGTCAACTTCGAGGCGAGGGGCAGGGCGATGGGCCGCCACGACCGAGCCTACACGCCAGCCGCGGACGCTGACGCCCTGGCTGGCGAGTTGCCCATGATGCCGATGCTCGGCGAGCCTTGTACCTGAATGGACAAGCTGGACCGCCTCGGGTGGGCGGCAGGGTTAGCCTTCACGGTGTACGGGCTACGCATTGGCATTCGGGTGAACATAGCCGAGGCGCTCCACGAGATTATGGACGCTCTGCCGCCAGGCTGGCAGCCGGCCCCTTCACCCGTCGTCGATCAACTCTACTCGGTGATTGTAGGCAAAGCCGGATCATCGCCGACGATTCGGCGCTACCACTTGCTGTTTAATGGTCCCACGCGCCTGGTGCGTAGCCCGAGCCTCGCCGATGTATTCGAGCACTTGGAGGCGGATATCCGCCTGTTCGTCGCGGAGGAAGCGCATGAGCGGCTGTTTGTCCATGCCGGTGTCGTCGGCTGGGGAGGGCAGGCAATTGTCCTTCCCGGTGGCAGTGGGACCGGCAAGAGCACCCTGGTGGCAGCCCTGGTCCAGGCCGGCGCAACCTACTATTCAGATGAATATGCCGTCTTCGATAGCCACGGCTACGTCCACCCTTACCCCCGACCTCTGAACTTGCGTGGCGAAGCACAGGGTAGGTCACGACGCGTCCCGGTCGAGGAGCTAGGCGGTGCGCGAGGCCAGCGGCCCCTGCCTGTGGGACTGGTCATCGTTACTGAGCATCAGGCTAATGCGCATTGGCGACCCCGCCCGTTGTCACCAGGCCAGGTGGCCTTGGCTCTCTTGTCCAACACCGTCTCCGTGCGACGGCAGCCAGCGGTGACACTGGCAACACTCCAGCAAGTCGTATCTCACGCGGTCGCGCTCAAGAGCGTTCGTGGGGAGGCTGAGACGATAGCAACAGTATTGTTGCGTACGATAAGCCCCGCCCACTCCTCTGGGCAAGCGGCGCACGCCTGAACTCACAAGAGGTGTCGCTATGACAGCAATCATGCCCCACGCACGTCAAGATGGGCTGGTCATTCAAGACCTGCCCCCCAATGAGACCCTCGTCTACGATTTGGGCCGCCACCATGCCCACTGCCTGAACCGAACCGCGACCCTTGTGTGGCGCCACTGCGACGGGCAGATGACCGTGGCCGAGGCAGCAGAAGCCCTTCAGGCAGCACTAAGCCCGGAGGTGGACGAAAGGCTTGTCTATCTGACCCTGGAGCAGCTGCGCACGGCGCAGTTGCTCCAGGAAGAGGTCAACGTGCCCCTGATGGGGGTCAAGGTCTCACGACGCGCCTTTGTCCGCAAGTTGGGAGTAGCGGGTGGGCTGCTGCTGCTGCCCGTTGTCACCTCGGTGAAGGCGCCCCTCGCCGTCGAAGCGGCCAGTCTCATCGGGGGCGGACCGCCGCCGCCCGGCGCACCGGTGGCCCCGACGGCGACGTCTCAACCGGCGGCCTTGCCGCCCCTGGCGTCGCCCACACCCACGGACCCGCCGCCTCTGCCGGCCGTGAATACCGCGACGCCCACCACGGCGCCGCCCCTGGTGACGGCCACCTCGCCGCCGGCGCCGCCGACCAGCGTGCCTGCGACCAGTACACCGGCGCCGACGAACACACCGGCGCCAACGGCCACCCCCGACTGCATCCCTACCGGCCAACCGTGTCAGCCCACCGGCAAGCGCTGTTGCAGTGGCGGCTGCAATTTTGATCGCGTGCGGGGGGTATACGTCTGCTCGTGACCTCATCGGATCGTCAGGCCGTATGACTCATACCGAATTTGTCCGCTGTTGCTTGCAACGCCGCTGGGAGGAGAAGGCCGGTTCGATACCGGACGCGAGGGTTGAGCTTGACGTAGCCGCTTGGGGCGCCATGCTGGAGGTAGCGTGCCAGGAGCATGTCGCGCCTTTGCTGTACCAGGCCGTCCGTGACCGCGATGTCGTCCCGTTAGCGGTGGAACAGGCTCTCCAGGAGGTTTACCAGGCCAACGCCTACCGCAACACACTCCTGTTATGCGCCCTGCGCGAGGTCGTGAACGCGTTGGCGCAGGCTGCGATCCCGGTTCTCATCCTTAAGGGCATGGCTCTGGTGGAGACTGTGTATCGCAACGCGGCCTTGCGGGTGATGCAAGACCTCGATGTATTGGTCCACCGCGAGCACGTAACGTGGGCCCTGGACGTCTTGCAGCGGCAGGGATACACGATCGCAGCGTGGGAGCCGCGACCGGGGATGACCATCGGCTACGAGAGTCAGATACAGCTCTTTAAACCTGGCGCCGTCGAGATTCGGCTGGAACTCCATTGGCACCTGATTGACTCGCCCTACTACCAACGCATGCTCTCGATGGACTGGTTCTGGCAAACAGCGCAACGCATCCCAATGGGCAGTGAGGTGGCCTATGTGATGAGTCCCGAAGGACAGTTGTTGCACCTATGCGCCCACCAGGCGCTGCATCATAGCCATCAAGCGACCGGCCGGCTTCACTGGCTGCACGATGTCGCCGAGCTTATCGTCCACTATGGGGAGCAGCTGGATTGGCAGACGGTAGTGCGGCAAGCGCAGGCGTTTGACCTGGTTCTGCCCCTGCAAAAGGTGCTACTGCCGGTGATCGATGATTGGCATATCCCGCTGTCGGCCTCAGTCGCGGCACAGGTGCGCTCCCTGCAACCGTCGTCTTTAGAAGAGCGCCTGTTTACCCATCTCACCACGGGCAGACTATCGACGGCCAGACGCTTCTGGCTGGACTGCGCTTCCTTGCCCTCCTGGGGCCAACGGCTAGACTACGCCTGGAGTCACCTGTTTCCGTCACCGCTCTACATGAAGCATCGCTATCGCATCGGCCATAGACTACTCATCCCCCTGTTCTATCCCTATCGCTGGTTCCTGGGGCTGCGGAGTGTCAGGGCCAATGCGGGGTAAATCGCTGAGGCGAGACACGATAAAGGAGCAAGAGACGCCGATGAGAATACTGGTCACTGGGGGCGCGGGCTTCATAGGCTCCCATGTCGTGGATGCCTATCTCGATGCGGGGCATGAGGTCGTGGTCGTGGACGATCTCTCCACTGGGCGACAGACACAAGTGCCGCCCGACGCGCGCTTCTATCAACTCGACATTCGTGATCCGCGCCTGGACGACGTCTTCGCCCGCGAGCAGCCGGACATCGTCAGCCATCAGGCGGCGCGGGCAAACGTCCGCGAGTCGATGGAGAAGCCCCTGCTGTATGCGGATGTCAATGTCCTTGGCTCCTTGAGTGTTTTGGAGTGCTGCCGACGCCACGGCGTCAAGAAGGTCGTCTACGCCTGTACGGGCGGCGCCTCCTACGGAGAGCCTTCCATCCTGCCGGTCCCCGAAGATCACCCCATCCATCCGCTGGACCCGTATGGGGCCAGCAAACACCACGTCGAACACTATCTGTTTCTCTACCGCGCCAACTTTGGCCTCGACTATACCATTCTACGTTACCCGAACGTCTACGGCCCACGGCAGGACCCCCACGGCGAGGCGGGCGTGGTCGCCATTTTCATCGGCCAGATGTTGGGCGCTGGTCAGCCTATCGTGAACGGGACAGGCGAGCAGCAACGCGACTTTGTCTACGTCTCCGACGTGGCCCGGGCCAACGTCGTGGCGCTCGACCGCGGCAGCGGCGGTACGTACAACATCGGCAGCGGGGTGGGCGCCTCGGTCAACGAGATTTTTAGCTTGCTGGCCCGGCTCACGGGGTACCATCAGCCGGCGCAGCATGGCCCGGCCAAACAGGGTGAGGTCTTCCAGATTTACCTGGATGCCACCCGCGCGCACCGGGAGCTAGGCTGGGTTCCCCAGGTTCCACTGGACAAGGGGCTAACCCGGACGGTGGAGTACTTCCAGCTGGCCGCGAGTCCAGCCAACGGACACGCTACCCCTCGTGGTAAGCCTGCGGCCCTTTCGCCACAAGGTGTGGTATAGACAAGGGGGTCTTATGAATCGTATCCTGGTTGCTCTGATTGGAATTGGCTGTTTTGTCCTGGCCCTCACCCTCTTCCCCGCGTCGGCCAGCGCCCAGAACAACGACCGCGAGACGATCACGGCGACGGTCAATGTGGAGACGCCCGGCGGCCATCGTGTGATTGGCGCGATCGTCGCGCACCGCTCCCTGGGCGTCCCCGTCTCGACCAGTTGGTCGTTCAACGGTATGATCGATGGGCGCTCGGTCCAGATCTCCGGCACCGCCTTTGAGCGCTGGATTCAACAGGGTTGGGAGGAGATCGACAGCACCTCCGTGAGCGGGATTCCCGGCAGTCTCCAGGACATCTGGGAGACGACCCGCCTGAATACGAGCACGGTCAAGGTGCTCCAGATTGGACCGGGTCTCGCGTCAGTCATGGACGTTCCCCTGGCGATCAACAACCCCTACATGCAGCCGCCGGGCAGCGGCGACCACCACTACAACATCACGACCCCTGGCGGCGGGCGGAAAGCCATCGCCGGGCTGCCGGGCAGTGCCGCGGCCAAGGCCGCCTCGGAAGACAGTCTGTCGCAGCGGTTTGCCCGGCTCCTGGAGCGGAGCCAGCGCCGCGCGGGAGGCGCTGAGTAAGGAGGCGGTATGCCGGTCGGCCTGATGATTGGCGTCGGACTTGCCTTGATGGTATCCAGCCGCTTGGTGTTACCCTCCGCTGCCACGCGGGGGCAGCCGACGCCCCGCCCGCGTCTCTGGCGTGGTCTGCCCCGCGTGTTATTGTTCAGCGGCCTGCTGCTCTACCTGATTGGCGTCGTCTACGGCGGCTGGACGGCCTATCTGGTCTGGCGGGAACGCGTCTCGCCCTCGACAGAGCAGGTGCTCGTCTTGAAGGATGGGCGCGAGATTCCCCTGGTGCAACCGAGCGCGGCGAATGAGACACTTGCCCCCGGCCAGGCCGGGAGAGCTGACAGCCATATCCTGCCGCCTGTGGCGGTCCGCATTCCTCGCATCGGGGTCGAGGCGCCGGTCGTTCTGAGCGAGGTCGATCATCTGCCCCAGTTTCGCGGGGTCGGCTGGCTCAACGGCACGGCCTTCCCCGGCGCGCCGGGCAACCTCGTGCTGTATGGCTACCGCGACGGTCCCTATGAGACGTTCGCCCGCCTCCACGAACTCGCCCCTGGCGACGAGGTGAGCATCACGACCGAAGCCGGCGCGCAGCGCTACCGCGTGCGGCGGACGTATGAGACGACGGGCGATGATGTCGCCGTCCTGGCTCCGACGCAGGAGCCGACCGCCACGCTCATTACCGCCAGTGAAGCCACGGGGTCGTCATCGCCGCCGACGGAGATGTTTCACATTGTGGTCGCCGACTACGTCGCGCCGTAGACGAGCGCTGGCCTGTTTTGACAGCCCAGCCTAAAATTCAGGGGGCCAATGATGGTGGCCCCCTGAATTTTGTGTGTGACTCAGCTCGCCGCGCGAGTCGGGAGACGAAACCCCATGCCTATCTCGCCTCA
Organism: uncultured Anaerolineales bacterium; assembly: GCA_964557745.1. GTDB lineage: Bacteria > Chloroflexota > Anaerolineae > Epilineales > JAHCIE01 > JAHCIE01. The sequence continues at coordinate 7,034 of CAZLBQ010000128.1, read as the reverse complement.
GCGCCTCACCCGTGTCGGTGTCCTGTGGCTGCTCGCTCTGCTCGTGAGTGTGCGCCTCGCCCCCGCCACCGTCGCTGAACCCCAGTCCGCGCCCCTCATTAGCGGTGTCACCACCAATCTCGCCACGTACCCCCAGGGCCAGGTACCGCGCTACGAGAAATTCGAGCTGACCTTTGCTGTCGCTACCCGTGCCGAGAATCCCCAGTTGCCCTACGACCCGCTGCCCCCGCCCGGCATCCGCCCCGGCCTGGGCATCACCGTCAACGCCCTCTTCTCGCCCGACAACTGGCAGACCGTGTACACCCAGCCCGCCTTCCTCTACCAGGATTTCGAGTACGATGTGCGCAACAGCCAGGACTGGATCTATCCGACCGACCATCTGGTCTGGAAAGTACGCTTTGCTCCCACAGAAGTGGGGACGTGGCGCTACAAGCTAACCGCCCAGGACGCCGACGGCAGTTTCACCACGGACCCGCAGCCGTTCGTGGTCGCGCCCTCGGCCAACAAGGGGTTCATCCGCGTGAGCGCGCGGGATGCCCGCTACTTTGAATACGACGACGGCACGCCCTTCCTCGGCCTCGGCTACAACATGAACTTCAACCACATCAGCTGGGACAACCCCGTGACGGGCAACCGCGATGAGTTCCAGACGATGCAACAGGACGGGGTCCAACTGGTGCGCCTGTGGCTCTCGCAGTGGAGCATCTACGGCAGCGCCTGGAACCCCTGGAACGCCATCAACCCTGACCTGCATGGGCAGTACATTCCCACCACTGGGCTGAGTAGCGAGGAGGCATATCCTGGCAGCGACGTCGCCATGAAGATCGACGCGACGTGGAACCCGTGCATGGTCCTCGGTTTCATGAAGAAGGCGCCGGCGGTGAAATCGGGGGCGACCTACCGCGTCCGGATTCGCTACAAGACAGCCAACCTGGGTGGACCCCGCGTCGCGGGTCAACCCTATGGTTTCGTGGCCAAGATCGGGGGATGGCTGTGGGGGCCAGGGCCGCGCTGTGATGAGCCTGCCGCCGGTCAGGTCGTGACGACATATCAGAGTACCGATACACCTGAGTGGCGCATTCTCGAGGGGCGCATCCATGTCAACGGCGACTTCCTGCCCAATTTCTATCTCGTGACGGAGAATATGACGCAAGGCGACGCCTATGTCGACACGGTCTGCATTGAGGAGGACCTGGGCGAGGGGCGCTATGGTCCGAATATCGTCAGCAAGCCCTGGATGGCGCAGCACCTCTACATGGCGCAGCGAGAGTCCTATGCCTTCGACCGCGTCGTCGAGATGGCAGAGGCGTATGACATCTATCTACGCCCCGTCATTCTGGAGAAGAACGAGTACCTCCTGAACCACATCGACTATGACGGGCGCATGATACCCGACGATACGCGCTGCGGCGACAACGAGCCAGCCAACGATCCGCCGCGCTGCCCCGGCAATCAGTGGTTCTATGGCGCCTGGCGTCAGACAACCAAGGTGCGCTGGCTACAGCAAGCCTGGTGGCGCTACCTCCAGGCCCGTTGGGGGTACTCCACCCACATCCATTCGTGGGAACTGCTGAACGAGGGCGACCCGTTTAACGAGCAACACTACACCCTGGCCGATGAGTTCGGGAAGACCATGCGCCAGTTTGCCCCGAATGCGCACCTCGTCTCGACGTCGATGTGGCACTCGTTCCCGGCCGCTCAGTTCTGGGCGAACCCAGCGTATCCGAACGTGGACTTTGCCGACGTCCATGCCTACCTGGTTGAGAACCAGGACGCGACCTACGGTGACGCGGCGCTGGCGTCGCAGTCGCTGAGTATGCAGGTGGGCGCTTACCGGCCAGGTGGTGCCGGCAAGCCGGTGATCCGGGGCGAGATGGGCTTCCAGAACGCGGCGGGGAACCCGACGCCTGACCTGGACCGCGACACACAGGGGGTCTGGCTGCACGACATGGTCTGGGCGGGCGTCAACTCGGGCGGGCTGATCGAGTCGTACTGGTATGAGACGTATCACATCTACCAACGGCTCCCCAACGGCGAGCTTCGCTTTGACCACCGCCCTACCTACCGCGCCTTCGCCAACTTCATGGCCGACATTCCCTTGAGCAATGGACACTATCGAGACAGCCAGGCCACCACGAGTCAGCCCGCCCTGGTTGCCTGGGGGCAGACAGACCCGGTGCATGGCATGGCCCATCTCTGGCTCCGCAACCGGCTTCACACGTGGAAAAACGTTGTCGATGGCGCAAGCATTCCGGCCGTATCAGGGACGGTCGTGATCGGCGGCTTCGAGCCTAGCGGTCAGTATGCCGTCCAGTGGTGGGATACATACCAGCCGGACCGCTCCCGCCAGGTGATCCGGACCGACACGGTCGTTGCCCAGGGCGACGGGGCGATTGTCTTGCCCATCCAGAACCTCACCACGGACATCGCGGTCAAAATCATCGCCATCCCCCAGGCGTGTACCTCCCTCGTGGGAGACGTCACCTGTGACTGCCGCGTCGACAACGCCGACCTCACCCTCATCGCCGCCCACTGGGGAGCCACAGCGGGCGCGCCGGGCTACGAGATGCGCCTCGACCTGGACCACAACGGGTCCATCGACATTCGGGACATTGGGGCCGTCGCCACCCAATTTGGGGCAAGCTGCCGCTGAGGCGTGGGGGATACGCTCGCCACAGCGGCCTTCTTCCTTCCTACTTCAACACCAACGGTCGAGACTCGCGCCTGGGCCGAGGAGGTATCCCATGAACTCACCAACGGCCCAACTTGTCGACAGCAAGACAATCGCGGGGAAGGCTTGAGCGAAGCGCTCACGATGTCTTCCCCGACTCAACGCGCGGCTGGTCAAGCGAGCGACTTGGAGCAGGGGTAACACGACCGCCAGCGCCAAGAAAGGTAGGCGCCGCCAAGCGGGCCGATCCACGACGCGCAGAGCCGCGAAGCCCCGCCCATGATGGAACCTGTCTGCCATGACCTTCTTCAGTGACCACGAGTTCGCATTGTACACCACGAGCGCCGGATTGGCTTCGAGGCGCACGCCTGTCTGCCGCAGCGTCTGGTGGACGAAAGCCTCGTAGAAGCCCGCAGGGGCTGTGTCAGCCATCTGCTTGAGCAGTCCCGTCAGCAGCGTTCGCTTGTACGAGACGTTGGTGCCTGGCAAGGCGGAGGCAGCGCCGTCAGGCACGGGTTGCATGAAGGCGCTATACTCGCAGAAGTAAACACCCCAGTCAAGCGCCTTCGCATAGGCGCCCGGCTCCACCGCTCCGCCAATTGCCAACCAGGGCGCGCGGTGCGCGTTGAGCAGTTCTTCATACCACGTCGGCGGCGCCACGCAATCGTCCTCAAGCAGAGCCACGATGTCGCCTTGACTACGGACCATCCCCAAATAGCGCATCTGGGGTACGGTAGAGCCAGGCGGAACACGGAGCCATTGCGCTCTCGGAAAACGCAGGGCGAGCGGCGGCGCCTCGCTTGTGACGGCGTCAAATGCCCCCACGACGAGGACCTCAACGTCTTGTTGCACCGTCTGAGCGGCTAACGAGTTCAGGCAGCGCTCGAGAAGGCGCGGACCGTTAAAGGCGATGACAAGCACCGAGAGTTTAGGCATCGCGGCCCCTTCGTCATTCCACCCGGCTCAAGCTGTCGCCTGGACCCAGGAGGCAGCCAACGGCCTCACCGACCGACCACGCTGCCATGAAGACAGCCAACAGGGGTAACGAGAGGACGAACTCTCTCAAAAATCGCCCCTTCTGCATCACACGGGATGCGATGCGGGTCATGAGCAGAGGTGGCAGAGCTAAGGAGGCGGCACTGCGGACGAGCCGCCTCGCCAGGCTCGTTTGACTGAGCAGCGTTCCCGTATAGTAGCGGCTATACAGGTATCTCTGGCTGAGAAAGTAACGAAACCCAAAGTGCTTCTTGTGATAGACGACAATGGCCGGCTCGAGCACAAACGTCTCGCCACGCGCCCGCAGTTTCGGATGGAGGGTGCTTTCCCAGAAGCCCTGGGTGAGGACCTCGGACAGGTCTTCAATCCCCTCAAACGCGCGTCGTTTGTAGGAGACGTTGTTGCCCGTGATATCGCCAGCGACCCCCTGTGCCACGGGCAGCATGTACGTGCTGTACTCGCAGAAGAAAACCGCCCAATCGGTGAGCCGCTTGCAACTCCCATTCTCTACGACTCCCCCGACGGCGACGCAGTCGGGGTAAGCCTCATGGGCCTGGACAATGGCCTCGTACCAGCCCTCCGCGGCGAGGCAGTGATCCTCGATGACGACGACGATGTCGCCATGGCTGTGGGCCAGGGCCATAGCGCGCAACTCCGGAATCGTGCGCCGCTCCGCGAAGGGCAGCAGTCTGACCCAGGGGAATTGAGCCTGGAGACAACGGATGGTGGCGTCGCCGGTGCTGTCGGCGACGATCACCTCGGCTTTGATATCCCCACGTTGGCCTGCCAGTGCGGTTAGGCATTCCTCAATCACCGGCAAGCCATTGACACACGCGATGATGACCGATAGTGTCGGAGAAGTCCCGCTGATGGTCCACCTCCTCATTAATGCTTGGCGAGAATCTGGATCAACTCCCAGCCGGGCAGACAGCGAGGTGGCGTTTGCCCAACTTCCACGCCTGTGTCCTGCAAGTCACCGCTATTGGATTTGCGGCACGCATAGTAAGGGCGGAAGCCCTCGGGTAGCCCACTGATGGGTGTCGGGCTAGGGCCTGGCGTGGCCGACGGCGGTGGCTCCGGCGTCGGCCGCCCTGGCCTCGGCGTGGCTGTTGGGGTGGTGGTGGCGGTAGGGATAACAGGCGCGCCCGGCCCACCCTGACCACGCGGGACCGCCTCAGCAATTTCTTGCGGAGTCAGCGGGGTGAAGATGGCGCGGCCACTGCCTGCGGGGTTCATTCTGAAGTCGTAGATACGCGCTTCAATTTCGTTGCGGATGGCTGTCCCCCAGTAGTTCCGGCTCAAGTCGATGCTGTCACGATTGAGGTGGGCGTAGGCATAGCCCGAGTTACCAACGAAGTTGTTCTGGTGCACTATAGGGAGACCCTCGGAGCGTATCCCATCCCCGGCGTTCTGCTTGATGCTATTCAACTGCACAGTTGGTCGTCCACTCAGAATTCGGATGCCGTGTCCGCTGTTGCCGATGATGGTGTTATTCTTGATAAGACCATCACCGGCCGTCAGGATGCCGTTCCGACCATTGTTGGCGATGGTATTATCCGAAATCTCCTCGAAGAAACCGCCCTGACAGCCGCCCATACCATCCGGCCCGGGTTCCGTACCACAGGTGAGACCCTCTTCCCGGTTGTTGCGGACCACGTTGGCCCGAACAATATGCCCGCCTCCCCCCGCCGCAAACACCCCGACGCGGTTGTTCTCCACCAGGTTGTTGCGAAACTCCTCTCCGCCCTGCACAAGCACAACCCCGTAGTCGTTATTCCGGAAGGTGCTATCTGTCACGGCACTCCCCAGGACGTACAGCCCCATTTCCTGATCGGTGAACGTGCTGCGCGCCACCGTGGCATTCGGCCCGATCTCCAGCCGATTGTTGAAGCGCACTGTGCTGTCAAGCAGCTCTGCCTTGACCAGAGGATCGGACGACGAGATATGGACGATCGCGCCATACTCGATGACAGCGTATTGGAGGCGCATCAACGCCCCAGCCGTCTCGTCGGTCTGGAACAGCCGCCAATTCTTAGCGCCATTGCGGGTGAAGACAATGGGAGCAGCCGCAGTGCCTTGTCCTATCAACTGACCACGAATAATCAGGTCATAATTCCCATCAAATCGAACTTGGACGCCAGGTTCGATCTTGAGCGTCACGCCGGGGCCGAGAATCGTGTTGCCCGTCACGATGATGGGACTATCAGAAGCCCGCCATGTCGTATCGCTGGTAATCGCGCCGCTCACCTGGATAGCGGCGGCGCTTTGGCCCACCAGGCCGGCGCTTTGCAGCCCCAGCAGGAGGGCAGCCAGGAGACAACCGGCCACGGCGAGACGCCGAGGAGAGAACATGTGGCGGCCAGATCGGGGGTTAAACGGGAACATGGCGCATCTCCTGTCTCCATATCCGAGACGAGTGCCGAGTTTTCGTCATCCGAACGTCGGCTCCGCCAGATCAACCGCAGTTAGTAGAATAGCTGTTCGCAGCTACGACCCGGCCCGCGCATGTAGCCCCATAATTCTCCCCACGCCCAACTGAGATGGAAGAGAAATAGCAGGGGCAGCGCTAGAACAAACTGCTTACGATGACGACGCTTGGGCCAGAAACTGCGCAACTGACGCCAGAGAGCTAAATAAGGTAGCAGCGGGACGGTAAGCAGCCGCAGGTAGCGCTGCGAGCGCGGCGCGTCGGCGACGCGCATCGCCGCGAAGCAGCGGCCATGGTGATAGCGGCTGCGGAAGAATTGCCCCCACGGAATAGGCTTGTGCAGCTTGACGACGAGCGAGGGAGCGCTCCATAACTCATAGCCCTGGGACTGCAACTGACGGTTGAAGAACGCTTTCCAGAACCCCGTGCACTCGACTTCGGTGTTGAGCGCGAGCGCCTGCCGTTTATAGACCAGGTTGTTGCCCGTTAGCTCGTGAGCGGGGCCGCCGGCGAGGGGTGGCATGAACGCCGCGTACTCGCCCAGATAGGTTGCCCACGCGCCTAGATTGAGAGGTCCATCGTCTCCCAACACGACCGCTCCCCCAATCACGACTTCCGGGCGCTCCGCATGCAAGCGGATCAGTTCAGTGAGCCAGCGCCCGTCCACGATGCAGTAGGGGTCGAGGATAGCCACCAGGTCGCCTCGCGCGGCCGCGATCCCCGCGCCGCGTAGCTGCGGGATCGTGAGCGGCTGAGAGAAGCGCATGAGCCGGACGTCGGGAAAGCGAGCGCAAACCTCATCCGCCGTCCCATCCGATGAACTGTCAGCCACAATGATCTCCGTCATCTCCCGTCCCGGCTGCTTTTCCAGGGCAGCCAGGCATGCGGTGAGGACGCTGCCGGCGTTATGGGAAGCGATGATAATCGAGAGTTGCGGCA
>CAZLBQ010000127.1:0-13371 GCA_964557745.1 uncultured Anaerolineales bacterium | reverse complement strand
AAAAAAGATGGCTCGCAGTGTCGATTTCGTCGTCTCCCGTTCGACCATTTCATAGAACTGAGCAGCCTGTAGTCGGAATATCCTCAGCCCGACTACTACCATCACAAGGAGACAACGATGCGTAACGCGCAGCTGGTCAACCTGACACTATGGGCCACACAATGGTTTCTGGGCCTCTTTTTCGTCCTGGCGAGCGGGGCGCCCAAGCTGGTCCTGCCCTTCGTCGCGCCCAACGCCCTCCCCATGCCCCTGCCGCTCCCCCTATGGTTCGTGCTGGTGATCGGCACGCTGGAGGTGCTGGGCGGACTGGGCCTGATCCTCCCCGGCCTGTTCCGACTTCAGACCCACCTCACGCCACTGGCCGCCGCCGGGCTGGCCCTGGTCACGGAAGGCGCCACGGTGTACAACCTGGCGGCGGGTCTGGGTGAGAGCGCGGCCTTCGCGGTCGGCATCGGTATCCTGGCCCTGGGCATTGCCTACGGTCGCTGGCGAGTGGCCCCGTTGCGTCCCTCGTCGTACCCGAAGGCCGTGCTGGCGACAGCCCGCTAGCAGTCCCCGCGGCTCCGCAGCCTCGACAATCCTACAATGACTCGAACCAATGGCGTAGACCCTGACAGTCTACGCCATTGCTGTGGGCGCCGTGAACACCCGACCGCTTGCTGCCTGGGCTTAATACTCTTTGGTCTCCACGATCTCGACAATGCGGGTCTGAGGGTTCATCATGATGGTCCCCTCCACCTGGCCCCAGACGACGCGCATGGCGGCGAGCAAGGCTTCGGCCTGCCGCTCGGTATCGAACTCGAGGTCGATCATGACGTGGTTCGGGTCGTCGGTCGAGCGCAGAATCTGATAACGGCGGACGCCCGACCTTGCCCGGCCTACAGGATCGCCGTCGAAAGCCCGCTTCCAGCCGTCAAAATCGGGGACTGGGTGTTCGATCCGCAGCATGTACATGTTGGCTCCTTTGACTGTCGGATGACCTCGCGCTTGGCCGCCCAGGTCGCAGAATGATACACTGGATTACCACAAGGTCAATTGGCTATCCACTCATTTAGGGCGGGGTGCAAATAAGACGACTCGTTTGCTCCTGAGATTGGTGGCACTCTCACAACAAAGGTATATGTCGCAAAATGCGCAAAAAGTCCCTATTGACAAATAGAAATCAGTATGGTACAATACCTCCCACATTGCTTATTGTCATTACGGACAATAAGTATAGAACAAGGAAAGGCTATCATGTCAGATAGAGACATTGGTCCATCGGGGAAGGGTGGAGGGCCAGACACAGCGCGGCTCGAGCGAGCAGCAGTCACAGTGCTCAATAAGCTACCTAGCCAAGACAGATTGAGCAAGTCCTCCAACAGGGAAGCAGCTTCGTTCGTCGCTGAGGTTCGGGCCCTGGCTGAAGCTGCGCGCAGCGCTGGCAAGTGGAGTGACGCCGAAGGCCAGCAATACGCCGAGCGAGCGAAAGAACTGGTAAGTCGCGGTGAGGCACTCACGACTAACGAGAGTTGCTCTGCGCAATGCCGGCGAGAGTGGCGTGAGTGCCTAGGATCTAACCCTAGTTGGTGGACGTCCTTCGAGTGTGCGTTGTTCTGCGAAGCCTGCCTCGCGGATTGCATTATCTGACGATACCCAACTCCAGATCAAGAAGCAACACCTCTCTCTGTCGCTCCAAGCCACTCAACATATCGAGTGGCTTGGAGCATTATCGATCGGGTTCCCGTCAACAGAGTCAATTGAGTCGTAATGGCAAGGATACCTCCGGTTGCTTCAGATCCCGTAGCAACTGGTTGAACGCTGCTTGGTAGGCGTCGTGGTCCTGCCAGGCGCGGAAGTCGCCGATGTGGCGCGAGCACAGCCGCCTGGCCCAGCCCGCGTCCGTCTCGAACACGGCGTCGTCGAGGCGGATGGGGAAGAGGACAGTTCGCTTCTCGCGGCTCTCGCGGGTCTGGGCCTGCGTGACCTCGTACTCGACCCAGCCACTGGCGATGGCCTCGCGGGAGAGGATGAGCAGCAGCTTCTCGTGCAGGCGGATCGCCTCGTCCAGCCCCCGCACAATCGGCTCGCCGATGGGCAGGTCGTGGGGGGCGAACCAGCAGCGCACACCGGCGTTCTGGAGGTCAGCGTAGAGGCAGTCGGCGAAAGGTTGGTCTTTGGAAGAGTAGCTGATGAAGCACGAATAGTAGCCGACCTGGCCCGCTGCGATGCGATAGGCCAGGTCGATGATCTCGTTGGGGGCGCCGATGCCGTGGAGGAACACGTCGGGGATGCGGCCACGGGACTGGTAGAGGGACTGAATGTCCAGGTAGGACGGGCCATCGTGGAAGACCGTGTCCAGACCACGCACGGCCGAGAGGTCGACGTTGGCGAGGATGGTGCTGTCGAATAAGCTGTTGGTGAGGTCGGTATCGGTGAGGGCAGCATCACTGAGAGTAGCAGCGAAGAGATTGGCGTGGCTGAGGTCGGCGCGACTGAGATTGACACCGCGAAGGTTGGCGCGGGTGAGGTTGGCGTGGGGCAGGTCGGCGCGACTGAGGTCCGCGCCACTCAGGTCGGCGTCCATCAGGTCCGCGTGGCTGAGGTCGGCGGCGGTGAGGTCGGGGCGCAGGGGCCAATGCTTGGTGGCAGTGCGCCAGCGGTTCCAGGCGAGAGCGCCTTGCTTGAGAATACTGAGGTACCTCTCGTTCGCCACGCTCTCCCCCTCGCACAGAGGTTCTTGCCAAGCTGCGCCTGGCGCTCAGGCGGCAGGCTAGTCGATGGAAGCCCGCTCGAAGCAGGCGCGCCGTCCGCCGTCCTCAATCCGCCAGCGCGCTGGCCCGCTCGACCCGCTCAGCGTGGGCGTGGGCGGGTTGCCGCGCGTACCAGCGGAAGGCGCCGGCGAGCGCGGCGGCCAGGCCGGCGTAGCACAGCCAGGGCGCGACCGGCATGCCCGCCCCGATGGCCTGGTCGAAGATGACGCCGCCCAGGCCGTTGCCGAGACCGCCGCCCACGGCCATGCCGAACGAGGCGAAACCGAAGTAGCTGCCCAGCGCGTGCGGCTCGGCCAGATTGCTGGTGATGGCCTGGATCGTTGGCTGGACAAGCATGTCGCCCAGGGCGTAGACCAGGATGGGGAGGATGAGCAGGGCGACGACGCCCGCTGTGCCGGCGTTCGCCGGGGCCAGGCGCGCCAGGGTGAAGCCCGCCAGGCCGATGGCGCAGATGGTGAAGCCAATGATGATGATGCGCATGGGGGCGAGGAAGCGGTTAACAAACGCCACCACCGGGTACTGCGCCACCAGGGCGAAGCCCGAGTTCAGGGCCAGCAGCGCGCCAACGGCGCTCTCGCTGCTCGTCAAGTAGCTGACATACAGCGGCAGCGACAGGAAGATCTGGTTAAAGATGAACCAGTAGCCCGCCGTGAGGGCCGTGAACACGACAAAGGGCTTATTGGCCCACACGGTGCGGAACATGCTGGGAATCTGGCGCGCGGCCGCGCCCACCCCACCGTGCGACTCGCGCTTGCGGTCGCCGGGCAGCAGGAAGATGGTCAGCAGGCCGGCGATGGCGAAGCAGGCGGCCGCCGCCATGCTGAGGGTGAAGAAGCCCAGCGGGTAGAAGACGACGGCCAGCAGTGGGCCAACCATGGTTCCGATGCGGCTCATCAGGCTGGACAGAGTAAAGGCGATGGTCCGCTCGCGGGGGGGGACGAGGTCGGCCAGCGAGGCGCGGAACGTCGACTCGAACATCACGCCGCCTAACGCCGCGATGACCGCGCCGAGCATCAGACCGCCGAAGCTGTGGGCGAAGGCGAACACGACAAAGCCGAGCATGCGGACGAACATGCCCAGCGTGATGACCGGCTTGTAGCCGATGCCGTCGGCGATGGCGCCGCCGAAGATGGTCAGGCCCTGCTGGACGACCATGCGCGTCGCCAGGACGAGGCCGACAGCCGCCGCGCTCAGCCCCAGCTCGCGCGTCCCATAGACGGATACGAACGGGATGAGCATGAAGAAGCCGGCCGTCATAAACGCCCAGTTGATCATCAAGACGGCCACCCCCGGCCGTCGTATCACCTGCCACGCGGAGATCGTCATAGTCCCCCTACACCCTCACGACTGTCATGCCGAACGCAGTGAGGCATCTACTCTGCCAGCGTCTCCAGAGGAGACCCCGCACTGCGTTCGAGGTGACAGAAAGGCTACGCCGACGCCAGGTACAAGGCCGCCGCGTCGGCCAACGTCATCGCGTTGGCGTCGACCGCCTCTCGGCACGCCAGGTAGGCCGGGATGAGATGGTTGCGGCCGGTGGCGAACTCCAGGCGGAACAGCCGCGCCATTGGGCCGGCCGTCGCCAGGTAGTCGCTCTCGTCGAAAGCGCGCAGCACCACGTCGACGTCATACGGCAACTCCACAATCTCCGCCTGCCAGCCGTTCAGCCGCCGCTCCAGCCAGGCGTAGCGCGCCCGTGTGTCCCCCTCGAATGGGTTGCCCACTGACCCGGCGTTGACGACCAGCCCGCCCTCCCACTGGCGCACCAGCGAGACGTGGGTATGGCCGCACACGACACGCCGATGGCCGTCGAGCTTGGCGTGCAGCTCGGCCTCGGTGGTGCGGCGGAAGATACCGTCCTGGTCGTGGCGCGGCGAGGCGTGGACGATGAGCAGGTCGTCGACGACGTGGGAGAAGGGGAGGGCCTGGAGGTAAGACAGCTGGTCGGGCGTGAGGCGGCGCATGGCCCAGCGCGCCGGCTCGAACGTCTCACCGCCCTCGTTGGGGTCCTGGGCGCGGGCAGCGTCGAGGACGTAGCGCTCGTGGTTGCCGTAGACCGTCGGGTAGCCGAGAGGTTGCAGGCGCGCCACGACCTCGGCCGGCTGGGGGCCGCGATTGACGAGGTCGCCCGCCACCACGATTTGGTCGGGCTGGCGCGCCGCCAGGTCATCGAGCACGGCGTCGAGCGCCGGCAGGTTGCCATGAATATCCGAGATGACTGCGAGCCGCACGCCAGACTCCCACAATGGAATACTGTGAAATAATACGTAGGGAGTGGGAATCCGGCAACAAACAACAGGAGGAGCAGACCTGACAGGTTTTGAAAACCGGTCAGGTCTGCAAGCGGGTCTCACTCCGACGACCAGGGCGTGGCGAAGCTGGGGTAGAGTGTCAGGCCGCCGTCGACGAACAGGGTCTGGCCGGTGATGTAGGCCGCCTCGTCCGAGGCCAGGAAGGCCGCTGCCGCCGCCATCTCCTCCGACAGGCCGGCGCGGCGCATGGGGATGTGGCTCTCGACCTGCTCGCGCTTGACCGGGTCATCCACCCAGGCGCGGTTGATGGGCGTGATGGTCGCGCCGGGGCCGATGCCGTTGACGCGGATGCCCTGGGCGGCGTATTCGAGGGCCAGGCTGGTGGTCAGGTTCTGCATGCCGCCCTTGCTCATCGAGTAGCCGATGTACTTGGGCTTGGGGATGATCTGGTGGACGCTGGAGATGTTGAGAATGACACCCGGCTTGTTCTCGGCCAGGAAGTGCTGGATGACCTCGCGGGCGCAGAGGTACGCGCCGCGCAGGTTGACGGCCAGCACGCCATCGATGTCCTTAATGTCAGCCAGGTGGGACGGCGACGACACCTGGTAGCCCGCGTTGTTGACGAGGATGTCGATGCCGCCCAACTCCCGAATCGTGGTCTCGACCATCTGGACGATCTGCTCTTCCGACGCGATGTCGGCCTGGACGAAGACGTGGCGCACGCCCAGGTCGTCCATCGCCTCAGCGAAGCCATTGCCGTTGGCCGTCGGGTGGTGGACCGCGCCGGTGTGGCCCAGCGCGTTGTGGACCAACTCGTGGGTCATCTGCCCCTCGGCGACCGAGCGGCGATAGTTGATGGCGACGTTGGCGCCTTCCTGCGCGAAGCGAACGGCGATGGCCTGCCCGATGCCGGATGTGCTGCCGGTGATGAGGACGTTCTTGCCCGCTAGACCTTTCATCGTTGACCTCCACTGAATTGCGGTTGACTGTTCGCGGAGTAGACTCGCCAGGGCGGGCCGGCGTTACAGTGTAACAGGTGAGGACCAAACGAGGACGAATCCAGGATTGTGCATCTTGTTAAGCCTGTAAATCCTGTCTCATTCCCAAAGGAGGCGAGCGATGGGCGAGATGACCCCGTGGTGGCCGTCGCGGTACGGCGCAGGCGACCAGTTGGGAACGCTCAACGAGGTGACGGCGGCTAAGACCGTCGAGGCGGCGCGGCTGGTGCGCGCAGGGCGGGTCTATGACCTGGGGCGCGTGCTCCACGCCGACGCGCCCCGCTTCGAGGGCCGCTACTGGCAGCAGACGCTGGTCAGCAGCGCCCACCTCATCAACCCGCGCCGGCCGGGCAGTGGGCCGCGTGGCTGGGGCGCGAACGAGATCAACTGGATTACGGAACTGGTGACGGGGACGCTCCAGATTGGCACCCACCTCGACGGCCTGAACCATCTCCAGATGGGCGACCGCTTCTATAATGGCTACCAGACCGGGGACATTGTCGAGGCGTGGGGGACGAGCAAGCTGGGCATCGAGACCGTGCCGCCCATTGTGACGCGCGGCGTGCTGGTGGACGTGGCGCGGCGGCGCGGCGTGGCGCGCCTGGACGCAGGAGAGGTCATCACCGTCGCGGACGTCGAGGGGGCGCTGCGGGCGCAGGGGGTGGCCGTCACGCCGGGTGACGTCGTGCTGTTCCACACGGGCTGGGGAGCGCTGTGGGACGCGGACCCGACGGGCTACACGGCAGGCGAGCCGGGGGTGGGGATGGCGGTGGCCGACTGGCTGGTCGAGCAGCGCGTGGCGCTGACGGGGGCCGACACGTGGAGCTTTGGCGCGGTCCCCGGCGAAGACCCGATGCGGCCGTTTGTCGTGCCCCAGACGCTCAACGTCCGCCACGGGCTGTTCATCATGGAGAACCTGGCGACAGAGGCGCTGGCCGCCGACGGCGTCTACGAGTTTATGTTCACCCTGACCCACGCCAAGACGCGCGGCTCGACGGCGGCGGGCATCGCCCCGGCGGCGGTGGTGTAGGCGGCAGGAACAGGGGCTAGGAGGCAGGGGGTAGGGGCTAGGGGCTAGGGGCAGGAAGTCAGCAGGCGGCAGGCAGTGTTCATCGCTGAGAATGCAGAGGGCTAATACCCTGCCTACTGCCCGCTGCTGGCCCCCTAACCCCTATTCCCCAGCCCCTAGCCCCTGTTCCGGGCCGCTTGCGCCTGGCGGATGACCTCGGCGATCTGGTCCATGTGGCTGTTGTCGTGGTAGAGGCCGCTTATGAAGCGCCCGAAGCAGTTGGTCGGCGGCGCGCCCTCGCGGCGGACGTAAGTGTTCTCGACGTGTGGCTCGGCGGGCCACATCTCCAGGCTCGCCAGCCGCATGCGGCGGCTCTCCTCCAGGAGATGGCGGCACTGCTCCACCGTCTTGACCGTCGTCCAGTGGGTCTCGTAGCGCGAGCGCCCGTGGAACTCGACACCGCGCGCCAGTTCGGCGGCCAGGGCCGCCGACTCTTCTGACGAGGCGGTCACGTGGACGACCAGGTGGCCCAGGGTCCAGGCCAGGTTGACCTCCTCCGGGGTCGCGGCGAAGGTGTCCTCGGCGGCCGGGTCCTGCGGCACGAAGACGACGTCGGCGTCGGTGCAGTCGGCAAGCAGCGCCAACTGCGCGTCAAGCATGCGGTTGGTGAGGTCGCGCAGGTCGGCGACGGTGACGCGCGTCCCCGGCGCGGGTAACTCGAGCATGGAGTTCTCCTTGTGGCATGGACGATGGACGACTGACGGCTGGCAGCCGTGAGCCGCATCACGCCGTGCCGTTCAGGGCACGGTCTTCTTTCAAAACAAGCGCGGTCTCGCAGCGCAAACGGGGGCCTGAGCGCCCCCGCTTGAGCCGGGCTTCTATTCGCCGCAGAGGGCGCCGAGGAAGAGGAGAGAGTAGAAGGCGGAAGGCAGAAGGCGGGGCATGGCTCTCTGCTTTCCGCCTTCTGCCACCTGTCGTCTCCGCGTCTAGCCGCGTTCCTACCAGAGCGGCTTACGGCCTACTGCCTTCGGCTTTCCGCCTTCTGCCTTCCGCCTGCCTCCTACTTCTCCGGGTAGGCGGGCACGGGTGCGCCGGCCGGGGCGGTCAGGTCGCCCTTCTCAGCGCCTGGGCTGCGCTGGACGTAGAAGCGGTACTCGACGCCCGCGTTGCACGCGAAGTCGATCTGGACGGCGTTGGTCGTGGTCGTGCCGCCCGACGCGGGCACGCGGCACGCCGAGCCGGTCACGTCCTGGCACGTGGCGTCCAGGAAGCTGTAGCTGGGGGGCAGGTTGACCGACAGGTAGGTTGTGACGCCGCTGTCCAGGCGCGGCCGGTACGTGCGCAGGTCGAGGGTGGCGAAGGTCGTCTCACCCGACGGGCCGACCCGCGTGGTCGGGTTGTTGAACACGATCTCCGACCCGCGCATGCCGACGGCGTTGACCGTCACGGCCTCGCTCATCGGGCTGAGCTGGCGCGCGGAGCCGTCGCTCATCTGCTCGAAGATGCGCACCGTCGAGATGTAGAAGCACGTCGAACCCGGCGGCGGGGGCGTCGCCGTCCGCGTCGGCGTCGGCGTCGGCGTCACCTGGCCGGGCTGTCCGGTGGCGGTCGCCGTCGGCGTGGGCGTGGTCGCCACGGGCGGCGGGGTGCGCGTCGGTGTCGGCGTGGGCGGCGTGCCCTGGTAGACAGCGAAGGGGCCACTCGTCGTCCAGGTAGACGGGATGAAGCCCTCGGCCTCGGCGCGGACACGGACGCAGTAGTTCAGGCCCTGCTGGGCGGGCGTCGTCCAAGTGATGCTGCGCGCGCCGGGCGGCGTGATGCCGATGAGCGTCCAGGTCTGGTCGACAGGCGTGCCGACGAGGATGTCATCGACCCACCAGCCGGTCGCGCCGATGCTGCGGTCGGTGGCCTGGTGGAAGCGGAGGCGCACCGTCTGGCCAACGTAGCTCGTCAGCGTGGCGCGCGTCTCGATCCAGCCGCCGCTGTCGCCGCTGAAAGCCGTCCGCCCGCCCAGGGGGCTATCGAAGCTGGAGGAGACGGTGCGGTTGTAGCCGTTGAGGGTCATCTGCGCGCCGAGATCGGTCCACGCGCCCCCGTTGGCGCTGATCTCGACCACACCCGCGTCGTAGGCTGTCGACGAGCCGCCCGCTTCCAGGTCGTACTTGTGCCAGAAGGAGAGAGACGAGCCGGCGCCGACGACGATGGGCGGGCTAACCAGGAACTGCTCGCTCACGTTGCCCGCACTGGCCGAGAACCAGCTATGCGTCGGGCTGTGGCTGTCGGTGGCGACGATGGTCCAGTCGGTAGTATTGCCGGTGTGGTTCGCCGCCCAGCCGTTGACGCCGCTCTCGACCTGGTCGTAGAAGTCGCCGGACGGGCGGCACTGGGCGGTGTACTCGACCTGGTAGACGGCCGCGGCGGGGGCGCCGTTGGGGTCCCAGGTAATGGTGGTCGTCGTACTGGGCGGCAGGACCTCGCCACCGCGCGGGAAGGTCAGGACGGGGGCGGGGGCGTTGGGCAGCTCGATGATGCCGCGCTCCGCCATGCACTCGATAATCATGCGCTGGTGCGCGCCGCCGTACAGGTTGCGGTCGGCCAGCAGTAGGGCATCAACGGCGTTCTCGAAGGCCTGGTTGCTGCTGTCGGGGACAAGGCTCGCCTGGCTAGTCAGGACGAGCTTGGTGA
The DNA here is from genome assembly GCA_964557745.1 of uncultured Anaerolineales bacterium. Lineage (GTDB taxonomy): Bacteria > Chloroflexota > Anaerolineae > Epilineales > JAHCIE01 > JAHCIE01. The sequence goes on along the minus strand of CAZLBQ010000127.1, from coordinate 3,674 downwards.
TCATATCGCGGGCCTGGGCGTTGCTGCCCATCTTGTCGTAGACGCAGGTGAGGGCGGTTGCCCAGAAGCGGCCGTCGTCGTGCTCCTCGCTCGGCTCGCCGCTGTAGCGGCCGATGTCCGCGCCGGTGGCCTCGTCGCGGCCGTTAGTCCAGCGCAGACAGCCGGAGCCGGGGTTGCCGGCTTCGACGGGGTTGTACGACGTGGCATCCCACTCCATGACACACGTCTTGTAGTTCGCCATGTAGGCGGGCGGGCCGTTCTCACTATAGGCCATGATGGCCAGGAAGTCGCCGAAGCCCTCGCCCATGGCGCGCTGCTCGGTGTCGCGGCCGGGACCCCAGCCGGGCACTTGGTTGTCCTGGATGGCGTGGCCGTACTCGTGGATGACCACGTCGTCGTCCTCGGCGTCATCGACGCCGCCGTCGCCATAGTGGAGCGCCTTGTCGTCGTCACTGTAGAACGAGTTGTCGTCGGAGATGCAGTGGACGTTGACGGGCTGGACGCGAGCGTTGGCATTGGTGATGCCGAGGCTCTGGAACCACGACTGGACGCCGTCGATGCTGGCGTAGACGTTAGCCTCTTCGAACCGGTCGTCGTCGCGGGTGTAGTTGAAGACAGGCGTCGACTCCTGGGCGCGGCCCGGCTGGTAGGGCAGCGAGCAGCCCGTGACGGCGGTCGAGGTCACGTCGACGTACAGGCCCTTGAGCTTGTAGACGCCGTTGACCGGCGGGTCCAGGTGGTTGATGGCGCGCTGGACGCGGTCGGCGTCGAGGGTCGGGCTGGTCGCGTCGTTGTTGTCGCGCAGGCTCGTGTCACCCGTCTGCTGGACCGGGTTGGGGTCGTATACCAGGGCCGAGCCGCTGGTGGAGGGGGTAGGCGTCCCGCCCGGCGTGTTGGGCGTGGCGGTAGGCGTGGCTGTCGTCATGGGGGCCGTGACACCCAGCGGGGGCAAGCGCTGCAGGCGGCCCTTGTCGATCTCCTGGAGCTTGGGCGCCGGCAGGGCAGGGGTGTCATCGGCGCGGTCGGCCTTGGGCGTCATGTCCCGCTTCTTGGGCGTGCGGATCTGGTCCCACGTCGCCAAGACCTTGCCGTCCTTGGCCGAGACCATGATGTGCCAGTCATGGAGCGGGGCGGCAGTGTTGAGGGTGACGTGCCAGGCGAGGGTCGGGGCGACGCCTTCGGCGTAGATGACGAGTTCCTGCTTGGCTGGCGCGCGCAGCTTGTCGGCGGCGGCCACGCGGGTCTTCGCCAGTTGCAGCGCGCTGTCGGCGGCGAAGGTCGGCGTGACGTCGACGTTCAGCCGGGGCAGAGTGTGGTTGGCGACGAGGTCAACGTTGCCGGACTTGGCTATCTGGACCAGGGCCTGCCCCAGGTAAACGGGCACGTCCTGGTAATACTGCTGGAAGCGAACATACGTGGCGATGTCGCTGCGCTGGACGCCGAGGGTCTTGAGGCTGCGGGCGTCCGCCTGGACCTGGAGGACGGCGGCGCGCTGCGCCAGGACACCACGCGCCTGGCCTTCGGGGTCGGCGTTGGGGTCAACCTGGCCGCAGTCCTGAAGCTGGCCGGGCGTACCGTCCTTGTTGAGCCGCACCTGACCGCAGCCGGTCTGCTTGTCGGGCGCAGGCGCAGGGGCAGCCCCTTGCGCAGCGCTCGCGCCCAGCAGCAGGGCGAGCAGGAGCACGGGCAGCCAATACCGCGCGAACCTATGCATGACACTCTCCTCTTCCGTGAGCCATTGTCTCCATCGCGTTATATTATTGAGAACGCACAACAGGGCGCGTCTATCACGGGCTTGACATGCGCAACTGCACGATCTGGGCTTCGACGTCGCGGCGCTCGTCGGGCGTCACGTCCGCGACGCGCAGGTAGGCCTCCAGGTCTTCGATGGCGCGCTCGCGGCGATCGAGGGCGACGTAGGCGTCGGCGCGGCCCCGATAGGCGTCGGCCAGGCCGGCGTCGAGGTCGAGCGCCGCATCGTAGTCGTCCAGGGCCTCTTCCGGGCGGTTGAGGACGAGCCGCACGTCGCCCCGATTGACGTAGGCCTCGGCGAACTGGTCGTCCAGGTCAAGGGCGTCGCTGAAGTCGCTCTCGGCGTCGTCGTAGCCGCCGACTTCGAGGTAGGCCATGCCCCGACTATTGTACGCCTGGGCCAGACGCGGGTCCAACTCCAGGGCCCGGCCATAGTCAGCGATGGCGGCCCAGTAGCGGCCCAGGTCGTAGAGAGCGTCGCCCCGGTTGTTGTAGGCGATGGCCTCTTCGGGGTCGCGCTCGACCGCAGCAGTGTAGTCATGCACGGCGGCGGCGAAGTCGCCCACCGCCCACTGGGCGTCGCCGCGATTGATCCAGGCTTCGGCGAGGGTGTCATCAAGGGCGATGGCTTGGCTGTAGTCGGCGATGGCGGCGGGGTAGTCACCCTGGTCGTAGAGGACGTCGCCACGCCGGTTGTAGGTGTCGGCGCTGGGAGCGAGGGTGATGGCCTGGCTCAAGTCGGCAGCCGCGGCGGCCGGGTTGTCGGCAGCGGCGTGGACCTCGCCCCGCGCCAGCCACAGCTCGACGTCGTCAGGCCGCAGAGTGAGCGCCTGGGTCAGGTCGGCGACGGCGGCCGGGTAGTTCTCGACGGCGGCGTAGGACTGGGCGCGAGCGTGGAGGGTATCGGCGACGCCCGGTTCCAGCGCCAGCGCCTTGCTCAGGTCGTCGATAGCGTCCTCATGGATACCGAGGGCGGCGGCGGCGCGGCCGCGCAGGGTGTACAGGTCGGGGCGCTCGCCCGCCTGCTCGGCCACCTCCAGGCGCTCGATGGCCTGGGCGTAGTCGCCCGACTCGATCTCAGCCTGGGCGAGCTTGATGAGTAGGTCCGTCACGTCCATGTCGCTGGGGGCCTCGGCGACGGCCTCCTCATAGTCGGAGGCGGCGGCAGTATACTCGCCGCGCGCCGTGAAGGCGTCGCCGCGCGCGACGTAGGCTTCCAGGAACTCGGGCTCGAGGTCCAAGGCGGCGGTGAACTCATCGATGGCGTTGGCGGGCATGCCGAGGGCGGCGTAGGCCTCGCCGCGGGCGACGAGGATCTCGGCCTGATCGGGGTCGCGTTCGAACGCCTCGGCAAAGGCGTCGAGGGCCGCCTGGTGGTCGCCTTGAGCCGTCAGCGCGTAGCCAGTGTTGAGGTGGGCGACGGCCAGTTCGTCGTCGCGGGCCGCGGCGGCGCGGTAGTCGACCAGCGCGCCGGCGATGTCGCCCTGGGCAAACTTCGCGTCGCCTCTATCATTATATGCGAGGGCCCAATCGGGGTTGGCGCGGACCACCTGGTCTAGCAGGGTAAGGGCGGTCGCGTTGTCGCCCTGTTCGAGGGCGGCGAGGGCCTGACTGTACTCGTCGGCGGCGAGGGGGGGCATGGGGTTGTCGGGCATGGCAGAGCCTCCATCGTCGAGGGGCGCTGTCCACGTAGGACACGCGGGGCGAAGGGCCGGGAGTCGATATGAAAGACGCCAGGGGCGCAATGGGCGCGCCCCTGGCGGAGGTGCGGGCGGAGAGACTCGAACTCTCATGTCATAAGACACAGCATCCTAAGTGCTGCGCGTCTGCCAGTTTCGCCACGCCCGCTCAGTCGTTCGACGCTACGGTCTCGGCTGTCTTACCGCTAACTATAGCACGACACGGGGCAATGGTCAATTAGG
>CAZLBQ010000126.1:0-13414 GCA_964557745.1 uncultured Anaerolineales bacterium | reverse complement strand
CAGTTCGCCCGCCCGCGTCAGTTCGTCGCACAGCGACGCCAGCCGCAAGTCGAGGCGGTTCTGGCGGTGGCGCCAGAAGTCGTGAACGAGGTCGGCCAGCGCCGGCGAGGCCGTCGCCACCACGCCGATGCCGTCGCCGACAACGTAGTCCGTCGTCAGTTGGACGATGCGCCGCGCCAGGGGATTGACGCGCCAGGCATCCAGCGCATCGCGCAGGTCGTCCACCCGCTCGGCCCACGGGCGGTCGGCCGACGCGGCGCTCGCCCCGACCTGGCTCCACCACTGGTCGTCGACGACCTTCACAGCGTGCCGCACCCGCGCCGCGATGACATCGCCAAACAGGTGGTCGGCCAGCCGCTCCCGCCAGCCATTCGAGGTTGAGTTAAGCATGGGGTCCTCCGTATTGCGTGTTGCGTGTTACGTGAAACGTGAACTCGGATAGGAGAGCAGATGAAGTATCCTGAATGGGAAGAGACTGTTCCGGAAGTGATGAAAGGTGACTCCTTGTGGAAGGCCGAAGCCTATCGCCTGGCGCTGTTCGCCGCCGATATTGGCTGGAACGACGTCACCAGGCTCAACCAGGACCGCCGTACGGTGTCCGTTGCCGATCAACTGCACCGTGCTCTCGGTTCGATTGGCGCCAACGTGGCGGAAGGCTATAGTCGTGGCTCGGCCCGCGACCGCGCCCGTTTCTACGAGTATGCGCTTGGCTCCGCGCGAGAGTACCGGGATTGGTACTACAAAGCCCGCCACATCCTTCCCGACGAGGTCATCACGCATCGGCTGGACCTGATGACCCGCATCATTCGTCTCTTGCTAGTCATGATCCCGCAACAGCGCGGCTGGACCATCAAGGAGGAAGGAAACGAGTATGACAGTACAACACCCTGACCCGTCCGCTCACGTTTCACGTTTCACGTTTCACGCATCACGTTTCACGCATCACGTCTGGGCTGACCGCACCCTCACCCACCTTCGCGCCCTCGCCGAAGACATCGGCCCCCGTCCCTCGACTGGCGAGGGCGAGCGCCAGGCCGCCGACTACGCCCTGCGCGTCCTCAGCGCGGCGGGCCTCGCCTACCCCCACCTGGAGTTCTTCACCAGCGGCCGCTCCACCTACCGCCCCTACGCCTGGGCCTTCGGCGCCGGCCTGCTCGGCCACCTCCTCCACTTCGGCGCCAGGCGGGTAGACCATCGTCCATCGTCCGCCGTGGCCGCCGCCCTCAACGCCCTCGGCGCGTGGGCCTTCTACCGCGAGGCCACCCTCAGCCCCCACTGGGGCCGGCGCTTGTCGCCCACCGGCCGCTCCCAGAACGTCGTCGCCATCGCCCGCCCGTCCGGCGTGGTCAAGCGCCGCGTTGTCCTGCTCGGCCACCTCGACACCCACCGCACCCCCATCTTCTACAGCTCACCGCGCTGGCTGTGGGTCTTCGCCCAGAGCCTCACCGCCACGATGGTCAGCCTGGTCGGCAGCAGCCTGGCCTACGCCGCCCTGGCCTTGCTCGCCCGCCGCGCTCAGCCTGCCCCCCGTCTCTCTCCGCTGCCGCTCCTCCTCCCCGCCGCCGCCTTCCAGGCCTGGGCGCTGGCGATGGTCCTCCTGGCCGACCGCACGCCCTATACCCCTGGCGCCAACGACAACGCCTCAGGCGCGGCCACTGTCCTGGCCCTCGCCGAGCGGCTGGCCCAGGAGCCGCTGCGCCACACCGAGGTCTGGCTCCTCAACACCGGCTGCGAGGAGCTAGGCGCGTACGGGGCCGCCGCCTTCCTCGACCGCCACGGCGACGAGTTGCGCGACGCCTACTTCATCAACTTCGACCAGCTGGGCGTCGGCGCGCCGACCCTTAACCTCAGCGAGGGCCTCATCCGGCCCATCCACTACACGCCCGAGTTACTCGACCTCGCGCGCCAGGCGGCCTGCCAGCGCCCGCCAGCCGACTCCCCTGCCCCCCCGCCCCCCAGCCCCGCCGCTTCCTTACTCGGGCCGGAGCATCCAGGCGGCGCGTACACCGACACCTGGCACATCATCACCCGCGGCTTCCAGGGCATCATCCTCGACTCGCGCCCGCCTGAAGGCGAGGGCGACCCCAGCGGCGCCCATTGGCACCAGATGAGCGACACCGTCGACAAGATTGACCTCGACTGTCTGGCCCGCGCCCACCAGTGGGCCTGGAACCTGCTCCACTTGATAGACTCCCCACCTGGAGCGCCGCCCCGTAGCGCCGCCCTGTAGCGCCGACTTCAATCGGCCTCCTACCCTCGTAGCGCCGCCTTTAGTCGGCCGCTGTGGGATGAGTCTAGAACCCCCCCGCGTCCACCTCGTCCAGCACGTCACGCGCCTCGCTGACAGCGCTCTCGCTGTGCCCCCACTCGGCCATGTCGTCGAGCAGGGCGCACAGCGCCGCCGACAGCAGCAGGTCATCGTGGCCGCGCGCCACCAGCCCGTCGTAGCCCGGCGTCTCCCACACCCCCCAGCGCAGCCCGCCGCCCGGCGTCGCCTCGTACCCGCACGCCTCCACCTCGTACCAGAACTGCCGCGTGTCAGGCGCGCCGTCGTCGGCGTAGTCCTTGAAGCGGCCCGTGTCGACCACCGACAGGAACCGCCAGCCCAGGCTCGTCTTAGTCGCGCTGTTGAGGACGATCGGCTGGACCCGGCGGCCGAGCGCGCGCTGGAGAAACTGCGCCAGCCCCGCCCCAATCCCCGTCGCGTCGATCACCACCCGCCGCGCCTCCCACAGCCGCGCCAGGTCCAGCAACTGGCCGTACAGCGTCGTGTGCCCCACCCCCAGCCACAGCCGCCGCTCGACCACGCGGTACGTCGGCATCCCGATAGCCGGGTCCCGCGCCGTCGCCGTATCGATCTCGACCACCGTCAACGCCGTCGCGTCACGCCGCGTCGTGGTGGCCCCGCGCCCACCCATCACCCGCTCGCCGTCATCCAGCCCATCCACGCCGTCGCCCGTCGGCGCTGCCGCCCCGCCCACATCCACCAGCAGCGCGTACACCCGCCCCGGCGTTGGCTCGCTCTGCCGCACGTGCCGGCCGCGCATCTGGGCCTGCCGTGCCGTCGGAAACAGCCCGCCCGCCCCCTGAATCTCCTCCAGGTAGTACTGCGAACGGATCAACGGGTGGTCGCGCCCGAGCCGTGCCACCTGCCCGGCCACGTATTGTCCATATGCCGGTACTTCCGCCGCGACTCGGTCGGCGTCGTAGATAAACACACGCCGCTGGCCGTCAACGGCCTCCTGCTGCCGCAACTGGCGCACCATCAACGCCAATAGCGTCTGGTCAGTCCAGGCCGTCCCCCAGAACACCGTCGTCGCGTTCGTGCTGGCCGCCATCGGCGCAAAGTCACGCAGCCACTTCTCCGGCCCCACCTCCTGCGCCTCGTCACACTCCAGCAGCAGGCTGGCCGTCGCCCCCACCACATTCGCCGTCGGCGCGGCTGATAGGAACAGGCACCGCGCCTGCCCCACCTCCACCATGTAGCCCGCGCGCCGCCGCTTGGCGGACCACTCCGGCAGCCGCTCCCACAGCCGCAACTGGCTGTTCACCGTCTGCGGCCGGTACGTCGGGCTGGCCTTGACAATCTGCCCACCCGTCTCCTTGAACTGGGTGAGCAGATACGCCTCCAGAATCGCGCTCACCTCGTTCTTGCCCGCCTGGCGGCTCATCAGCACCGCGAACGACCGCCCCGCCCCCTCGACCACCGACGCCACAATCTCCTCCGCCACCTCCTCCTGGTAACTCCTCAGGGGGATGCCGCACATATTGCGGGCGAAGCGCCCGATACTCTCCATCACCCTCGCGTTCCTGCCTGGCTCCGCGTCCGCCCACGACTTGAACTGTGCCATCCTTCATATCCCTTCCCGCCTGGGGGCAGTGCGCCAACCGCACCTGGACGCTGAGTGTCTCGCCTGCTCCGGCGTCGCGGTCAGCGGGCAGCCTGCGCCGCCCCAATTGACCCTCCTGTGCCTGAAATGCGCGCCCCGACGGCTCGCGCGCTGCCCCCAGGCGGGAAACAGATCAGTGCAGCCCGCGTACCAACGCCTCGATGAAGCCCGCCATAATCCCGCCGACCATCAGGCGCAGCACCCACTTCTGGCCGTCCTCCAGCCGCGCCAGCCGATCCTCCACCGCCCAGCCCCACTCACTCTCCGGCTGCGGCTTCTCCACTACCCGCCGCTTCCGCCGCCCCGTCCCCCGCACCCGCGCCTCACCATCCCAGCGCATCTTCACCTCCCGGCTTCCGCCCTCCGCACTTGTAGCCGCGTTTGTAGCGCCGACTTCAGTCGGCCGCATCCGCCTTCCGCCTTCTGCCATCCTCACCTCCTATCAACAACAAAAAAGGCGGCTGGCCATCAAGTGTCAAGTGCCAAGCATCAAGTATCAAGTAAGAAGGAGCCTTACTTGAAACTTGAAACTTGAAACTTGAAACTTAACTTCCAGCCGCCTCGGAGTTCTTCCGCCAGCGGACGACGGTTCAGGGGCCAGGGAGGTCGCTCCCAGGCCCACAATGGCAAGGAACCTTGCGAGCCTGGGAGCCTCCGACCACCTGCAACCGCACTCTTATTCTAGCACATATGTTCTGTCCTGTCAAGGGGTTTGGCGACGTCTCACCGCAGTGTGCAAAAACCTGCCGAAACGCAGAAGCCCCCGGCTTCGTCCGGAAGCCGGGGGCTAACCACAAGGAGAAAGGGAGAGGGCAGATAAGGTGAAGCTCCTAGTAACTCATCGAGTAGAACATAGTTCGCTCGGACAATCGGTCTACATCACTGACATGTGTCACAATAAGCTCGTTGTGGGCTCTTGTTCACACTCTACTCGTTCGCCTAGGTTCGATACGAATAGCCTGCAGTATGACCCTTTCTCTGGGTGTACTGCTTCAGTGTGTAGTTCAACTTTCTGGTCGTCACATTCTGATGTGTGCCCAACAATCTCGTACTGTCGGTCGCACTCTCTTCATCGACCCCGTCTGAGGAAGAGCATTCGGCGCTTCTTTCGCTAAAGTCGCCGCATCAGAGTGTGATGTTTGAACTACGCTCTATTCTGTTTTTACTAAGAGCTTCTACTCTCTATATATCACAATCCCCGCCATTTGTCAAGACCCAGTTTTTCCTTCATCTCTGCACTAAAACTGGTCTTCCCGCTCCTAAGGGGGGTTGAGTGGAATAAAGGGGCTTGATCAGCTCTTTACTGGTGTTACAGTGGTAAGTAGGCCCAACTTTGCCGGATCCCTGGCGCAGCGCAGCAACGCTGGGTGGGTTTTTGGCCTGCGCCTGCCCTCGCCCTATACTTTCGATGGTCTGCCCCTATTGTTCTGCCGTTCGTTAGGCTGTCGAGGAGAACGCTATGGACCGTCTTTCCGGCAAAGTCGCTGTCATCACCGGCAGCACGCGCGGACTGGGCCGCGCCATCGCCGAGGCCTTCGTCCGCGAGGGCGCCGCCGTCGTCATCTCGTCCCGCTCCGCCAATGCTGTCGCGTCGGTCGTCGCCGACCTCCAGGCCCAGGGCGCGCGGGCTACCGGCCTTCCCTGTGACGTGGGTGAACTTGACCAGGTACGCGCGCTGGCCGCCCATGCCACCGCCACTTTTGGCGGCTTCGACATCTGGATCAACAACGCCGGCCTGGCGGGCGTCTACGGCCCGACCTTCGCCACCCCGCCCGAGCGGTTCCTGACCGTTACCCGCACCAACATCCTGGGCACGTATCACGGCTCCCTCGTCGCCATGCAGGCGTTCCTGCCCCGCCAGCGCGGCAAGCTGATCAACATCACCGGCCGCGGCGACCGCGAGCCGGTCCCCTTCCAGAACGCCTACGCCTCCAGCAAGGTCTGGATCCGCAACTTCACCCTGGCCCTGGCGAAGGAGTACGCCAACAGCGGCGTCGACATCTTCGCCTACAGTCCCGGCCTCGTCGTCACCGACCTGCTCCAGGACGTCGAGGTCGCCCCCGGCTACGCCGACAAGGTCAAGCCCCTGGCGACCGTCACCCGCCTGTGGGGCAACCCGCCTGAGGCGCCCGCGCGAAAAGCCGTCTGGCTCGCCTCGTCGGCGACCGACGGCCAGACCGGGCGCTATGTCCGCGAGCTGACCCCGCTCAAGCTCGTCCAGGGCCTGCTGCGCGAGGGCTGGCGCATCGTCACCCGCCAACCCATCCCGCCCTTCGACATGCAGGTGACGACCGTCCCTGACGCGGCGCGTTAGCCCCTGCTGTATGAAACGCTGATGAACGCGGGTCGGTATATTGATTGAAGCCATCGACGTGTATTGGCGTCCACCGACGGTTCGCGGTCTCCGCTCACGGACTCCCCACCACGCGGCCGAGCCTGTCGGCCCCGTACGCCGTGAACCACAACGCGCCATCCGGCCCCAGGGTCAGGCTCTCCGGCTGGCTGCGCGCCGTCGGGATGGTGTACTCTGTCAACGCCCCCGCCACCGTGAGCCGCCCGATGCGGTTCCCGCTCGCCTCGACAAACCACAGCGCGTTGTCCAGCCCCACCGCCAACCCCCTTGGCCCGCTCCCCGCGTTCGGCAACGGGACCTCGCGGCTTACCAGGCCGTCGACCGTCATGCGGCCGATGCGGTTGCCGCCTGTCTCCGTGAACCATAGCGCCCCGTCGGGACCGGCGACAATCGCCGCCGGCTGGCTGCCGGCGCTGGGCAGCGGGTACTCGGTCAGGAAACCGTCCACCGTCAGGCGGCCGATCTTGTTGCCGCCGAACTCGGTAAACCACAGCGCGCCGTCCGACCCGACGGTGATGCCCTCCGGCGCGCTGTTCGCCGTGGGGATGGGCCACTCGGTCACGCTACCCTGCGCCGTGACGCGCGCGATGCGCCCCCTACCGGCGAGCGTCACCCACACCGCGTCGTCCGGCCCCGTGACCAGGTTCCTGGGGCGGCTGCCGGTGGGCATGGGAATCTCGGCGACGAAGCGCCCCAGCGTCGTCACCACCGCCACCTTGTGCGCGCCACTCTCCGCGACCCACAGGTGCCCGCCCGGCCCACGGGTGATACCCCACGGCTGGCTGTTGGCCGTCGGCAGCGTGTAGCGGTTGGTCACCACGCCGTCGCGGCTCACGCGGCTGACGCGGTTACTGCCGCTCTCCGTGAACCACAGCGCCCCGTCCGCCCCAGCCACGATGCCGGCTGGTTGGCTGCCTACCGCCAGCGGATACTCCTGGATGGCGACGAAGCGCGTCGGGGTGGGCGTCGGGCGGGCGGGCGGCTGGGCGGCCCGCGCCACGAGCGGTAGCCAGACGTTGCTCTCCACCGTGGCTGTGGGCGTAGCGGGTGTCGCCGTGGCTGTCACGGTCGGTGTCACTAAGGGGAAGGTGGTCAGGGTCGGCGTGGGCGAGGGCGGTGGAGGTAGGCCGGTAGCCGTCCGGGTGGGTGTTGGCGAAGCCGGGAGCGGTGAGCCGGTGGCCGTCGGCGTGGCCGTGGCGAGGGACGGCGCACCCGTCGCCGTCGGAGTCGCCGTCATGGTCCAGGTGGGCCGCGCCGACGCGGTGGGGGTGGGCGTGCCGGTCGGCGGGGCCAGCGTCGTCGCGGAGGGGGTCAGGCTTGGGCCAGGGGCGGGCGCGGCGAAGAAGACCGTCTTGCCCGTCTCGACACTGACCTCGTAGAGATTGGCCTGCGGGGTATCAATCGGCCCCAGCGGGTCGCTGTACACGGCGCGCCAGCCGCCGCTGGGCGCGGGCGTCGTGCTGATGACGTACGTCCCATTCTCGATGTGGAAGTCGGGGAAGCACAGCGGCTCGGTCTCCGTCCCGCTGAACGTCCCGCGCGCCACGACAACGCCACTGCGGTTGAGGATGGTGAAGCCGGCTTCGGGCAGCGCCGTCTCTCCGGCATCCCAGCGCCCATTGCCGTTGGTGTCCTCGAACATGAAGACGCACAGCCCTTGCGGCGCGAAGGGCGTCGCCGTCGCCGCGACGCGCGCCACCGGCCGCCCCGCCGTCTGGACGGCCAGCAGCAGCGCCAAGGTCAGCGGGACGACGAGCGACAGGGGAGCAAAGAGACGGGCGAGTCGCGGTGTCATGGCCTGCTATGATATACTTCTCGCCCAGATAAGGCGAACTTCGCCCCACGGCCATCTCGCTCTCCAGGAGCCGCCCATGCCCCTTACCCCCGGCCTCAGCCACGAGACCCAGCGCGTCGTCCAGGACACCCACACGGCCAAGCATATCGGCAGTGGGACCATCCAGGTTCTTGGCACGCCCATCATGATCCTGTGGATGGAGGAGACGTCCCTCGCCGCCGCCCAGCCTCACCTGGACCCCCAACACACCACCATCGGCCCGAGCGTCGGAGTCCAGCCCCCCGCCGCCGAGCCTCGCGGCCGCCCCCTCACCATTCGCGCCGAGCTGACCGAGGTGCGCGGCCGCCGCCTCGCCTTCCACGTCGTCGCACGCGACGACCACGACACAATTGGCGAGGGCAGCCACGAGCGCTACATCATCGACATCGCCCGCTTTGAGGAGCGGGTCAACGCCAAGCGATGATTGTCTTCATCAACGGCCCGTTTGGCGTCGGCAAGACCAGCGTCGCCGAGCGCCTCGTCACCCGCCTGCCCGACGGCTTCCTCTTCGACCCTGAGATGGTCGGCTTCTTCCTCCGCGCCGTCCTGACCCCCATCGACCCCCGCGACGACTTCCAGGACTACCCGCTGTGGCGCGAGTTGACCGTCCTGACGGCGCGACGGCTTTGGGAGAGCTATGGCCGCACCTTGATCATACCCATGTCGATCTGGCGTGAGGACTTCTTTCACGAGGTGCTGGGCGGCCTGCGCGCCCTGCCCGTGCCCGTGCGCCACGTCTGCTTGACTGCTCCCGCCGAGACGGTCTATGCTCGCTTGCGCCAGCGGGGCGTCAGGCCGGGCGACTGGGCCTGGCAGCGCGTTGAGCCGTGCGTCCAGGCCTTTGTGTCCCCGCGGTTCGATATTCGACTAGCGACTGAGGGCAAGAGTGTGGAACAGGTAGCCGACGACGTCTATCACGTCATGCAAGGCACGTTGGAATAGCCCGACCGGAACGCCGCCACTTCGCCCGTCGCTGGCTCGAAGCGGTGGCGCGCCACGCAGCCCGTGTCGTTGCCCAGGAGGTGGATGGAGATGGACGGCGTCGCCGAGGTCGTCGTGACGCGGTGGATGTCGCCTGTCGGCGGCAGCAGGGCGTAGAAGTCGCCCGTGTGGACGGTCCGCTCCTCGACCAGCCGCAACCGCGCCGTTCCCGCCTCGACCTGCCCACTCTCCAGGGCGTACATCTCCTCGCGCTGCTCCCCACGATACAGCCCCACCAGCCCCCACGCCAGGTGGTCGTGGACCGGCGTCGACGACCCGCTCGGCACGACCAGCGAGAACAGGGTCAGCGAGCGATCCGCGGCGCGGAACAGGAGGTACTGGCCGATGCCCCCGCCCATGCCGCTCTTGTGGTACGGGCGGCTGAACTCCTTAGGCAGCCAGCCATCGAGTTCGAGGAGGCGCGCAAAGGCCGGCCGCAACTGCTCCACCACGACCGTCGGGTCTGTCTCCTGCGCCAGTGTCGCTCGCACGGTCGCTACAAACGCCCTCAGGATAGGCCCATCCGCATAGTATTCATCATCCAGATTAGGCGAGTGTCCATCTTGACCTGCCATGCCATACCCCCTCTCTCCCCAGTCAGCGCTCTCACTTGGCGGGCGCTGCACTGCTATTCATTCAGTCAATGCCGTTGTGTCACCCGGCATGAAGCAATCGGCGTGCCTCGGTGGACAAGACACGCATACGGGTCAGTATAGGCTGAGCAGGGCTGAGGCGTTTTCCTCCCACCACCTCGGTAGCGTCTCGGTGGCCGGACCCAGGATGACCTCGTCGGCGTAGGGGCTGAGCGCCGTCCGTTCCACGTTGAACTCAATCACCCGCCCGCCTGCCTCTAGCGTGAGCAGCGGCAACTCGGCAGCCGGGTAGACCAGCGCCGATGTCCCCACCACCAGCATGACGTCGGTCTGGGTGGCGGCCTTGACTGCTGCCCGCACCACTGTCGGGTCCAGCGTCTCGCCAAACCATACCACGTCGGGCCGCAGCAGCGCCCCACACGCGCAGCGCGGCGGCAGCTCGGCCAGCGGCAGGTCCAAGTTCTCGTGCCGCGTCCCCTCGCGCACGCACCGCATGCTCCACAGGCTGCCGTGAAGCCGCAGCACGCGCCGACTTCCCGCCCGCTCGTGCAGGCCGTCCACGTTCTGCGTCACCAGGGTGAAGTCGGGAACACTGTGTTCCATCGCGGCGATGGTCCGATGGGCGGTGTTGGGCTGGCAGGCTGCCACGACCTCCCGCCGCCACGCGTACCACTCCCAGACCAGGCGCGGGTCGCGCCGGAACGCCTCCGCCGTCGCCAGGTCCTCGGCGCGGAACTGCCGCCACAGGCCGCCCGCGCCGCGAAACGTCGGCACCCCCGACTCGGCGCTGACCCCCGCTCCGGTCAAGACGGCAACGCTCATTGCATCACGAACGTGATCTGCACCCGCGTCGTGAAAGTCAACTCACCCGCTTCCACCGGCGGGGCGGCCATCGGCGCAGGCGCCGCTCCAACCCCGCGCGCCGCGTCGGCAATGCCCGGCAGCGGCCCAGGCGTGCTGCCGATGATCTCGGTGATGATCATCGGGGGGCCAAGCGTGACGCCGGCCGCTCTCGCGTACTCCTGGGCGCGGCGGCGCGCATCGACGACGGCGGCCCCCCGCGCCTGGTCCTGGAGCGGCGTCGGGTCGTCCACACCAAACTGGATGCCCGACACGGTGTTGGCTCCCGCCTCCACCGCGCCGTCGATGACCGTCCCCACCTTACTCAGGTCGCGCACCGTGACGCGAATCGAGGAGTCGACCCGGTACTGGGTGCGCGGTGGTCCCCCTGTCGCGCGGGGGACGTTGGGTCCCGTCGGTGGCTCAGGCGGCTGGTAGGGGAAGATTGAGTAGTTCGAGGTCTGCACGTCCTTGTCGGCCACGCCCAGTCCCTTCACCTTGGCGATGATGGCCGCCTGCCGCGTGTTGACCTCGTTGCTGGCCGCCCGCACCGTGTCGCTGATGACCTCGACGCCTAGCGTCAGGTAGGCCACGTTGGGCGTCGCCATGACACGCCCCTCCCCGACGACGGTGATGCTCCCCTGGCCCGCCGTCTGCCGAGCCGCCGCGGCCGCCTGCCCGGTCGCGCTCGGCGTCCCGCCCGCGCCGGCTGTCCCGGCGGCGCTTGTCCCTACAGCGCTCGGTGTCCCGCCCGCGCTCGCCGCAGACATGGTTGGAATCGGGGTCGACGTCGCCGCGGCGGTCGTCGCCACGGGCGCCACCGTCGCGACGCTCGTTGGAGCCGCTGTCTGCGCTACCGCTGCCACCGCCGAGGAACCGGCCGCCGCCTGGGCCGTCGCAACCAGTGTCTGGATGGGGGGTGGCATGGTCGGTGGGACCGTGGGCAAGGGGACGGTCCCGCTGGCTGCGTCGCGTAGCACTTGCAGGGCCTGATCGCGGTTCCCCTGCGCCCAGCGCCGCAGCGTCTCGTACTGCTCGGCAGTCAGCACTTCGCTCTGTAGCCTGCGCCAGCTCCCCTGGGCAATCGGCCCGGCGTCCTGCCCCAGCGCGTTGCGCGACTGCGCCTCACTCAGCAGCCGCGCCTCCTCACTCAACGTCTGCGCCAGCCCCATCGCCTGCTTCTCATTCAACTTCAGGCCGTTCAGCATGGTGGCGAACTGGGGGCTGGGCCGCGCCAGGAAGAACGACAGCGGCACGAGGGGCGGCTCGACCGTGACCTGCGCGCCTTGCAGCGACGCCCGCGCCAGGACCACCCCGTCGGTCGCCAGCGAGAGCGCCAGCGTGAGCAACACGATCGTGAACGCCACCGCCATCACCGCCAGGAGACTCTGTCGTCGCATACACTCTCCTTGCTGTCCCTCACCCCCTGGCCCTCTCCCACCTGGGGGAGGGGGAGCCGCTTCCCTTCCCCAGTTGTGGAGGACAGGACTATAATTGTCGCCAATCTAAGCCCGATTGTACCCTAATTCGCTAGAAAGCTCAACCCGTGCCCTCCCTGCTGACCGTCCCGGCCCGCATCAACGTGCTGGGCAACCCCTCCGACGCCAACGAAGGCGCGCACGCCACCCTCTCGGCGGCCATCGAGCCGCTGACCGGCGTCTACGCCGAGGCGAGCGAGACGCTTGTCCTCGAGTCCCTGGCCCGCGCCGGCGACGGCTGGCGGCTCCTGGACCGCAAGGAGCCCTTGGCGACGACGCGCCTCCCCTACGACGGCGCCTTCGACCTCGTCAAGGGGGCCATCAACCGCCTCCACACCTGGAGCGGCGAGTTCCGCGACAAGTGGGCGGCGGGCAAGGTCCGCCTGGCCGTGTGGACCGACCTGCCGCGCCAGAGCGGGCTGGGCGGCTCGTCCACCATTGTCCTCGCCACGCTAGCCGCCCTGCGCCACGTCTTTGCCCTCGACCGCCGCATCCACAACGACTACGTCCTGGCCGAGCTGGGCCAGCGCGTCGAGGCTCTCGAGCTGGGCATCACCTGTGGCTACGCCGACCGCTACGTCCCGCTGTTCGGCGGCCTGGGCTACCTGGACTATCGCGGCAAGCTCCACCAGCGCCCGCTCGGCCAGGAGCCGTTCGTCACCTACGAGCGCCTCGACCCCTGGTTGGACGACCTGCCGCTGGTCATCGCCTACACTGGCCTCCAGCACGACTCAGGCGACGTCCACGGCGTCATGCGCGGCCGCTACCTGCGCGAGTACGCCGACTACGAGGTGGCGGGCGGCGACCCGCCGTTCATGCTGCGCGTCATGGCCCAGGTGGGCGAGACGGCGTGGCGCGGCAAGATGGCGCTCCTGGCGGGCGACTGGGAGACGTTCGGCGCACTGATGAACGAGAACCACCGCCTGGTGGACGAGATGATGGTCTACTGCGGCTTCAACGACGGCGCGGGCTGGGCCAACAACATGTTCATCCACGCCGCGCTGGACGAGGGCGCGCTGGGCGCGAAGCTGACGGGCGCGGGCGGCGGCGGCTCGGTGTTCGCCCTGGTCGAGCCGGGGCAGGAAGAGCGTCTGATTGACGCCTGGCAAGTGGTCGCCCGCGACCAGGGACTGACCACCGCGCGCGTCTGGAAGCCACAAATCCACCACCGGGGTTTGCAGGTAACAGAGGTGGCTGAGTGGCCGTGTTACCAATGAGACCGTTCTACGCTAGGGGCGCGGTCGCCGCGTCCTGGGCGGGGAAACCCAGCCCCTACCGTTGACGTCCTAATTCCGTCATTTTTTCCATCTCCGGTTTTTCTGAGTATAATACCTGTCTATTCGAGGTTGTCCCTGTTGTACGCTTGATTACCAACCAACCGTCTCCTGCTCGATTTTTCGCTCTGGTCGGCCGACCTGACGCGGCTGGCCGACGAAATTCAGCGG
>CAZLBQ010000125.1:0-13416 GCA_964557745.1 uncultured Anaerolineales bacterium | reverse complement strand
CCAGCGCCACCGCGTCGGGACAATCGGGCCATAGCAGTCCGGCCAGCGCCTCGCGGTAGTGGGGGCGGTCGGCTTCGGTGGCCAGGTAGGCCAGCAGGGCGCGGACTTTGTTCGACTTGAAGCCCGTGACGGGGTGGTCATCCAGCGTTACCTGGAGAGGTCCCAGCAGAGACAGCCTAAGGTGAGACATCCTGGTCCTCACAATCGGAGGTATGACCCACCCCTTGAGTGGGGGCATGTAGCTTATCCATCTCATTACATACCTCCAAATACATTATACTGCGAAATATCGTAACCGGCTCGACAAAAATAGCCAGTTAGATAACTGCGACAGTGGGCGAGGCGTGACGAACTGGCCCTCTTCTCCTCGCCAGGACACGTTTTCGTCTGTCTACGGCTTGCCTTCGTCACGATTTCGCCACGTCTGTTTGGTATATTAGATATGGCCCTCAGCGGGCCGTCGTGTTTGGCTGGGTCACGGGGTGACGATGACAGAACCAGGGCTTTACCACGCCTATCTGCTACGCCTCTGGCGCGCCGGCAATGGCGACCAGCCCGAGTGGCGAGCCTCGGTGGAGAACGCCTCTAGCGGTGAGCGCCACCTCTTCGCCAACCTGGAAGCGCTGTTTCGCTTTCTGGAACGAATCACGGAAGAATCGCCACGCTCCTCTGTCTGTACCCCTACGAGAGATACTCGCCTCGTCTGTCCGCCGCTGCCCGGTCTCACCGAGCCAAGCGTTATTGAAGGAGAGAGTCGCCATGAAGCCCTTCCTCCACCTTAACCGCCTCGTTGCGTTGTCTCTGGCCCTGGCTATCCTGCTGGCGGCCGGTCTTTTGTTGCGTCCCTCGATAGCCTCTCCAGCCGAGACCGACGGCCTACGCATCGCGTGGGAACGCGCGCGTCTCGCCGGCTCCTACAGCTTCGCGGCCGACATCGACCAGACGCTCGTTCCCCGCGCGGTCCCCCAGATGATTGGTCAGCAATCTTCGGCCATCAATCTTGCCGTCGATGGCGCCGTCGTCCTGCCTGACCAGGCCTATATGGACCTGCGTGTGGCTGGCGGCAATCGCTCGCAATCGGTGGCGCTGCTGCGCGACGGTGGCCGGACGTTCATGCTGCAGAACGGCGAGGTCAAGCCCGTCGAGGACCCGTTGAGCCTGACGTCGCAGGGCAACGACCTGCTGGCCTACCTGGCAGCGGCGGAGCAGGTCACCCTCCTCAGCCCGCCTGAAGGGCACCCCGAACTGGTGCGCTACGGCTTCGTGGTGAGCGGGCCGCGCTTTGCCGAGTATGTGCGGCAACAGGCGGAGGCGGCGATAGCTGCCGAGCCAGGGGCTCCTCAGGGTCTCACCCTCAAGCCGCTCCCGGCGCTGCAGCGGCTCACCGGCCACGGCGAACTATGGGTCAACCGGGCCGGACTCCCCGTACGGCAGGTAGTTGATACCAATATACCGGAGGTCAACGAGGCCTACGGCGCGCAGGTGCATATGGTCGTCAACCTCTCCGCCTACGGCAAGATCGAGGCGCTGCCACAGGCCGTGCAGGGAGCGGACGGCACGTGGCGCATAGAGGGGGCAGTCCGAACTGGCTCCGAGACGAACCTGGGCGCGCTCTCTTCGGTTCCGACGGCGTTGAACTCGGATGGCCAGCCCGCCCTCGGTAGCCCGTCCGTGTCCGTGCAGCTTGATCCGTCCAGCATGATTGTCTTTGCCGTCCTGGCGCTGATTGTTCTTGTCGCGCACTACTATCGCCGCCATCCGCGACGCTGCTATGCGTTCATCGTCTGGACTCTGGTGCCCGTCTTCGTGTTCTCTCCGCTGCTGCAGAGTGCGCGCGTGGTCAGCTTCGTGGACCGCCAGGCGCAGGCGTCAGAGGCACGCGAGCAGGCGACGCCGGATTTGCTTCGAGCGCTTGGGCTGGCGCCGGGCACCATGGGAGCAGGCTCGATAACCGAGGCTGCCCCCATCAACAGCACCACGCCGTCGCGTCGGGCGGCGCCGATGGCACCGGCCACCGACCGGCGGGTGCAGCTAGCCAGTGAAGAGGGCGGTCTGCTACAGCGATGTGGCGACGGCACTATCGGCGTGGACACCGACGCCGATGGGCTTAACGATACGGTAGAGCTCTGCCTGGGCACCGACCCGGATCGCGCCGATACCGACATGGACGCTATCTCAGACAGGGTCGAGTTGGAGGGCTTCGACCTTGGGGGCAAGCACTGGGATTCGGACCCGCTGAACGCCGACTCGAACCGCGATGGAATCAGCGACACCCGTGAATGGTCCAGTAACCTGGCGGAGCACGGGGACGCCGTCGCGGCCGACCTGGACGGCGACGGCATCCCCAACCTGTGGGATGACGACGACGACGGGGACGGTGTGCTGGATGCCCAGGACCTCTCGCCCTTTGCGCTGACCGGCTACACGAGCGAGCTTGACCTGAGCAGCACGGGCCAGATGGCCAGCGGAGGTATCGAGACGCTTGAGCTGGAAATCCAGCCCGAGGTGGCAAGCCATCTGCGCTACACAACCACGGCCCTCGATTGGCCCCTGGACACCCTTGGGCAGGTGCAGGACCTGGACAACTCGACCGCAGACCTGCGCCTGACACCGTTCCTGCTGGTGACGACCAATGTCGCTCCCGACACGGAACTCGCCCAGAAGTACGGGAGCCGCTCCTGGGTGAATGACCAGGGGCAGACCATCCTGCTGGCGCCGCTCCAGCCGGTGGAGGACGGCGGGGCGGTGCATGCCTTCTACGCCAAGGTGGCCTACGCCGCCGGGACGGGCGATATCCAGTGGCACGCCCGGCTGGTCTGGATGGCCCAGATGCAGCACGACCAATGGCAGGGGGGGCGGGTCACGACGGAACTCCACGTCCTCCACCAATACGCGGAAGACTTCCGCGTCACTGGCCTGCAGGTGACCCGGAGCGAAGGGGCGGAAGCGGCCCTCTTCGGCACGCCGGCGGAGACGGATGACCGCTACCTCTTCCAGTTGTTCATGGGCCTCGGCGACACCTTCATGGGCTACGAGCGCCTGGAGGGGCAGGGGCCAGATGAAACGGCGCTAGAGGAAGTCTACGCACGCTTCACCCCGGGAAGTGGGGCGACGATTACCGATACCTTCGGCATTGCGACCGACACGGTCGCCATGACCGAGCCCGTGACCTATGGGAATGGAGACGCCGCCACGGCCGGCATGGGCAGCGACGTCCTGCCCAGCTTCTTCGACGACTATCCCATCTACAACCAGCCGCGCTACCAGGACGCGGAAGGCAACTCGATCCGGGCCGCCACCCTGCTCGTGGCCACTGAACAGGCCCTGGGTGTGTACGACCTGCGTGAGTTCAGCCGCACCGACGCGCGAACCGTTGACCTGGCGCAGCTGCATATCAACCTAGCGGACATCGCCGTCGTCACGACGCGCAGCGTCAACCTGCGTATGTACGAGCCCGACCCCAACGGCGATGGGCAGGTCAGTACCCCGACGCGCATGCTCGAGCTTATCAACGCGCGCTATGCCGGGGTCTTTGACACCACGCTGGCCCAGCTCTACCCCAACCTGCGGGAGCAGCATGCTCGCTTCATAGCGTACACCGGCTACCTATGGGCGTATGTGGGCACTCTCGCCGTGGTGGCTGTGGACGGCCAGAGCGTGGTGCCCGGCGTGCCTGACGAAGAGGCGCTGGCTATCGAGCGGGCCGTTGACGACGCCCTTGTCGGCAACAGCATTAACTATATCGCGCTGGCCACTGGCCTTGCCAACAGCCTCTCGCAAGGGTTCAGCGTGGGTCAGGGAATCTTCGACACGGTTCAGCTCCGTACCGACTGGGCCAACCTGAGCAAGGGGTGGAAAATCACATCCACCACCATGGCGGTCCTGGGCTTCGCCGCGACGGCGGCCTCCATCATTATGGGCGCGCTCAACACAGCGTGCCAGACCAACCCGGACCTGGCCATGTGCCAGAACGAGACAGCATGGATTGCCGCTAATGCCACGGTCAACAGCATGAGCATCTCCGTCCAGACGGCGGCCGCCACCATCATGATTATCAAATACGCCCTGAAGACGCTGGACGACGTGTCGAAAGCGGGCAAGATTGCCTCCGGAATCGGGATGGCCATCGGAATCGCCGTGGCATGGATTTCGTTTGGCTTCACCGTATGGCTCTCCTGGGGTGACCCAATCGCCTGGCGGGTAGGGCTGGGCATGGCAATCATGACCACGGTCTGGCTGATTATCCTCTTCGCCCTCAACTTCATCCCGGTGATTGGGCAAATCATCTCGGCTATCCTGAGCATCATCGATGCGCTCCTCAGCCTCTTCACCGGGCTGTTCGCGAAAGAGGGCTGGAGCATGGCGAAGGTCCTCCTCAACCTGTTCTACGACGCCAAGGTCGTCACGAGCGTGAAGGAGGCGGAATTCGGCGCGTTCGAAAGCGGGCTGACCGACCCCGCATACGGCGTGATTGACGGCAACGTGTTCCGCCTCCAGCTACCGGCCAGCGGCGTAATCCAGAAAGAGAACGACGGCAACGACGACGACCTAGACCGGAGCTACGTCGAGGGCGAGATGGAGCCACACCACGTCACCAATGGCTTTGTCGGCCAGGACATGAGTGCGCCTAGGAACTGCCAGATAGTTGGGGAGGAGCTGCACTGCAGCAATACCGCCATCCTTGGCTATCTCCTGTCGCCCCCCAGCATCAATGGGGCCGCCAGCTTCGTGGCCCGCATGCGCTACGCGACGGCCTGGGCCGAGTACGGCCTCTACGGAGCCTTCCGCTATGCGACGCACACGGAGGAAGGGCTGCTCCCCGAGGACGGGGGTGACGCGACGACCCTCTACCTGGACGTCCTGCCTGACTCCCTGAGCAAGCTCTGGACATGGACGGACCTCATCAACCCGGACAAGGATGGCGACGGGCTGACGGACGCGCAGGAAACGGCGCTGGGCACCAATGCGACTCTGTGGGACACTGACGGCGACGGCCTGTCGGACTACTACGAGTGGCAGAGCCTGTCTGACCGAGGCGCCGACCCGCTCCGGGCGGACACCGACGGCGACGGGCTGAACGACGGCATGGAGCGTCGTATCGGCACGCGCATCAACGTGGCCGACAGCGACGGCGACGGCCTGTCGGACGGCGAGGAAGTGCGCCACGTGGTGAACGGGGCGCTGGTGGGTGGCTGGCAGGTGACACTGCCCTCCACCCTCAAGACCCTCCGCGCCACGGCTATGTCAAGTGCGAGCGTGCTGGATGGCGGCGTCTGGCTCTCCTCGGACCCCCTGGCGGCGGATGACGATGGCGACACCCTGAACGCCTACGAAGAGAAGACGAACGGCATCAGCCCCCACCCCATGAACGCGCTCGTGCCGGGGATGACTCTGAGCGCCGGGCCGGTCGCCGACATCCCCGACGCGCGCGAGGGTATGTACTGGTTGCCTGGTACCGTCGTCTCCTTCACGATTGACCTAGCCAATATCGCCTCCGCGCCGGTGGACGCGCCCCTGACACTCACGCTCCCGAACTGGCTCGACACCATCGGCGGCGGCGTGATGCAGGGTGACCGGACCCTGCCGATGACGCAGAACGGCAACATCCTGACCTGGTCCTTCACCGGGGCGAACAAGCTCCAGCTCTACGAGGTCGTTTCGACGACCGTCACGGCGCGGGTCAACCCGGCGACCACGTCGGCGCGCGACGAGATTGCGCTCGACCTGCTGTACAACGGCATACAAATGCACAAGCCCATCCAGGCCGTGGTGGACGGCGACGAGCCTCACGTGGCCATCGTAGCGCCGACCGACGGGGCCTACCTACGCGGCACGAGCTACGTGGTGGGCGGGGCGGCGACTGACGCCACTACCTGGGTGACGGAGGCCGGCCTGAGCATCGTCCCCCAGGGTAGCGGGGCCAACTTCCAGACCCTGACGGGCACCGCGAGCCCCTGGGCCTACACCTGGAGCCTGCCCACCGACGGCGTGTACAGTCTGCAAGCCCGGGCGAAGGATGCCATGGGACATGTGAGCACCACGGCAGCCGCTCACGTCACGGTGGACAACACCCCGCCGCAGGCCACACTGGCCTGGGCCATGGACGGCGGCAAGGTCCATCTGAGCGGGACGGCGACGGACAACGTGGCGGGCGTCGAGTGGGTCCGGCTGATGATTGACGAGCAGCCCTGGAAGAGCGTTACCTTCAGCGGCGCCAACTGGTCCTACGACTGGACGGTGGGCGAGAGCGCGCAGGGCAAGCACGAGGTCAGCGTCCGCGCGATTGACCGCAGCGGGAACGAGAGCGCGGTCGTCACTCAGACGATTATCGTAGACCGCGTGGCGCCCTCCAGCGTGGTCACCACCGGCGCGGATCCGACCATCCCGCCGGCCGTCAAGCCGAACACCGCCTTCAACCTCACCGGCGTGGCCGACGAAGGCGGCCACCTGCCGCAGCCGGCCGTCTCGGCCGACCTGCGAACCGGCATGGACGTCTTCTCGGATAGCACGCTGTGGCTGGGCCTCTCCTCCATCAAGGAGAACGACGGCGGGGTGCTGGCCGCCTGGCTCGGCGACTTCAACGCCGACCGCCTGGCCGACCTGGCGGTGGGCCTGCCCGGCCCGAGCGGAGACGCCGGCCTCGTAGCAGTGCTCTATGGCCGGGCGGGCGGCTGGCCGACGGCGCCGGATCTAGAGATGCTGGCGACGAGCCAGACCCGCTTCAGCGGCGCCCCCGGGGTGCAGCTCGGCAGCCGTCTGGCCGCCGCGGGCGACGCCAACGGCGACAACTTCTCCGACCTCCTGATTGGCGGGCGCTCCTCGACACAGGCGTTCCTCGTTTTCGGCAACCCGGGGCCCCTGGGTACGGCAACGCTGCAGGCGGGGCAGAGCGGCTACCGCACGCTGCTGCAGGCCGCCGCGACAATCCAGAGCCTGGCGAGCGCGGGCGATGTGGACGGGGATGGCTACGACGACCTGCTGGTGGGCGCGGGCGGCACAGCATACCTGCTGCTGGGGCGCGGCAATTCGTGGGCCGAGACGATGGACGTCTCGGCTGAGGCCGTGGCAAGCTGGTCCTCGGCCACGGGCGCCATCGGTGTGGGCGATGTGAACGGCGACCAGCGAGCCGAGTGGCTCGTGCTTGCCGCCGGGAGCATCACCCTCTATCGGTGGAACGCCGGGACGGCATCGGTGGTCACCACGGTGACGACGGCGGACGCGACGCCGCGAGCCGTGGCGTTGGGCGATGTGGATGGCGACGGCCGGGCCGATTGGCTCTACTCGAATGGGACGAGCCGCACCCTGGTCTATGGAGGCAGTTCGCCCACTAGCTTCACTGGCTACGACGGCTTTTTCGCCGCACCGGGTGACGTGGACGGCGACGGGCGTGCCGACATGCTGCTGACCAATGCGGCCGGCGTGGCCTCGTTAATCCGCCAACAGGTGGGTGAATCGCCTGAGGTCTTCGCGACCATCGCCGGCGTAGGCGGCGCAGCGAATGCCCCATACGCCGGGGGCGCGGACCTCAACTCGGACGGCTCGGCGGAGCTTCTGCTCATTCCGACCAAGGCGGCGGCGGAGGCGCGCGGTTTTGACGCCCCCGACTTCAGCGCTGGCTTCATCTCACCCCAGGCACTGCCGCTAGGCGCGGCATCACCGCCGGACGAGGCGGCGAAGCTGCCGGCGGCTGGCGGGCCGGCGTCGAAGACAGGGCCGGACGCGCTACTGTCCACAGGCCCCGATACCCGCTATGTTGATGACGACAGCGGCTGCGGCGGCAATAGCCCGTGCTACACCACCATCCAGGCGGCGGTGGACGCCTCCGACGGTGGCGGCGACACCGTCATCGTCTACCCCGGCGTCTACTATGAGACCGTCCGCGTGCCCGCGGGCGCAAACTACGACCACCTGACGGTTGAGGGCGTAAGCGCCGACGCGGTCTTCGTAGACGGAGCGGCAGCGGATGGCATCCGGGTGGCGGCGGACGGCGTGCGGATACGGAACCTGACGGTGCGCAATGCCGCGAGCGGCGTCGTGCTGGAGGATGGCGCGGGTGACGTACCGCCGGGCGGCGGCCATGAGACGCTCATTGACCACCTGGTGGCCCACTCGGTACAGCACGCCATCCGCATGAGCCAGAGCGCCGCGCTGTCTCTGAGCGACAGCACGCTGGTCGGCAATGGGACCGACGCCATCGTCGCGGTCGACTCAACAGTGAACAGCGCAGTCCACACCTGGCATACTGACCAGACCCTGGCGCAGCCGCCCAGCTCGAATGCTGGGCTTGCCAGCACCGGAAGCACGCTGTACGCCCTGCCGGGCGGCACGGACCGCACGGTCTACGCCGCGACGCCGGGGGCGGACGGGGTGCTTGGCGCCTGGTCCGCCGCCTTCCAGGTGCCCCACGAGATGGTTGCGAACCTGGTTGCGGCCGGCGGCAACTATCTGTACCAGATGCATCCGAGCCAGGGCGCGCCCGATTTCGGCGCGAGCAACGGCGAGATTCGGGCCATCGCGGTCGCCCCCAACGGCGACGTTTACGTGGGCGGCCGCTTCACGCAGATTGGCGGTATCTCGGCCCTGAACGTCGCTCGCTGGGACGGGACGCAGTGGCACCCACTGGGGACGAACCTGAGCAACGGCGTGGCTCACACCGACGGATCGGGCATCGTCTACGCCATCACCGTCGTCTCCAACAACGCCGTCTATGTCGGTGGCAGCTTTAACCGAAGCTATGCCGGAACGGAGGCCACCGTCAACAACGTTGCAGCTTGGAACGGCACGAACTGGGCCGCCCTTGGGGGCGCAACGTATAACGGCACCAACGGACCGGTCTATGCGCTGGCGCACAGTGACGACGGCTACGTGTTCCTAGGCGGTAGCTTCAACACTTGTGTGTCCCAAGCACTCAATGTCACTACTCCGGTCTACGTCCAGGCCAGGAACTTCGCAATATGGCAGGGGGGGACCTGGCAGAACGCGAACGCGAATGGCGTCTCCGGCGCCATCCGTACCATGACCTGGAGCGGTGGCGCGTTTAACGCCGGAATGCTCTATGCGGGCGGGGACTTCTTGCTGGCCGACAACGAGAATGGCCCTGCGACAGTCGACGACAATTATCCCGTCACTGTTAACCATGTCGCCTATTGGCACGTCGATGGGTGGTACTACCAACAGTACCATACCGAATGGGTGGCGCTCGGCAGTGGCATTAGCACCTCTGTGCTCGACGTGGCCCTAGACAAAACGACAAGCCAGCCATACGTCGCCACGGAAGCCTCCTATGCTGGCCTCTACTACTGGACTGGTTGGAACTGGGCAGCGCTGAACCCGCTGATGGGCAATGGCTATTCAGCGGTAGCCGTGGACGCGGTTGGCAACGTGTATGCGGCGGCGTTCAATGGAAGTGGATATACAATCTTGGCACGCGAAGCTGGCAGCACAGACAACGTCATGCAGACGGTGGGTACCGAGACGACCCGGGTCTGGGACATGATGCCTGACAGCACCGGCCAGATGCTCGCGGCGCGGGGCGCCGAGGCGACGCTGGTGGGCGGCATCCGGCGCTGGGTCGTCGAGGGGCTGATGCGGCGCGATCTATCCGCCGCGACCTGGGAGCGGTTCCCGTATCCGCCCGAGCTGGACACGCAGAACCTGCCGCGGGCGATGGTGGCTGACAACGTGGGCAACCTGTATGTCTTCTGGGGCGGCTTGGCCAACGTCCGCATGTACCGCTTTGACGCGAGCGCCAAGACCTGGGCCGCGAGGAGCAGGCCGTCCAGCAGCTACGACCACCGCGACCTGGTCTGGGCGGGCGACTATCTGTACCTCCTGGCCGTATCCAACGAGCAGTGGCGCATGCTACGGTATGACCCGGCGGCCAATACCTGGGCAGACCTTGGCTCGGCCGCGCTCCCGAATGGAGCGAGCACCGCGGACAGCCGCTCGTGGACCTGGGACGGCGCCGACTTCATCTACCTGCTGCAGGGCAGCGGCGCCTATCGCTACCGCATCAGTATCAACGCGTGGGAGTCGCTGACGGCGCCGACTATCGCCTTCACGGTCTCGCGGACACCCGGTCTGGTGCATGTGGCTCCCTACCTCTACACCTACGCGACGCCAGGCGCGAGCGTGACGACTAACATGTTCCGCTACGGCGCGCTCGGACTGGACTACCGCGTCCAGTCCACCCGCAACGCCTTCGTGGTGCCGGACTCCGCTTCCAGCGGCACATGGGCATCGCCGAATACCTACCGCTTCGAAATGCGGTTCGCGGCGGACAACGCCTTGGTCGCCCCAAGCAGCCTGACCTTGACTCCCGCGCTGCCCACGGGCGCCACCCGGCTGACCTCGACGCAGGCGGCCTTTGTGGCGCCGGCAGACGGCCTCTACCGCCTGGGCGCCGGCTCGACCCTGACCGCCGGCTACCACCAGTACAAGGCGCTGGCCCATGTCTACCCGTCCCAGACGGCCTGTACTGAGTGCACGAGCGGCAGCCTGACCTGGGGTGAGGACGCGTTTGCGACCATCCGCGAGGCGGTGGAGAGCGGCGCGGCGCGCGTCCTGGTCCACCCGGGGCGCTACCCGCAGACCTTCTACCTGGTCTCCGGCGTGGACGTCATCGGCTCCGGCGCCGAGGCCACCATCATCGAGGCGCCCGCCGGCACGGCCACCACGCTCGTCACAGCGGAGGGCACCGCCAGGTCATCGCTGGCCCGCGTGACGCTGGCCGGCGGCGCGAGTTGGCAGGGCTTCCTGGCCGAGGGCGGCGCGCAGGGCCTCACGCTGTCGCGCATGATTATCCGTGGCCTGAACACCGGCGTGCGGATGCGCGGCGGCAGCGAAGTTGAGGTCGTCAACAACACCATCGTCGGCAACACGAATGGCATCGTAGTTGAGGACACCAATCCGGTGAACGTCCGCAACACCATCTTCGCCTACAACACTGGGACAGGCCTCCAGCGCGGCGCTAGCCCGACGAGCCTGTCCAACACCTACAACGACTTCTGGGCCAACGGTACCGACATGAGCCCCGCCGATGTAGGCGGCGGCAAGCTGTATCTTGACCCGCGCTTCCAGAACATAGGCGCCGGCGACCTGCGTCTGGCGGAGGTCTCGCCCCTGATTGACAAGGGTGCCCCCTCTGACCCGACGCTACCCGGCGGGGGCACGCGGGTGGATATCGGCTACGCCGAGTACAACGCGGCCGGCTTCTACGTCAGCCACGACTACTCCGAGACGGGCCTCAACGACGGCCTCGTCTGGGGCGTGGACGCGTTTGACACCATCCAGGGCGCGCTCGACGCGGCCGCGGCAACGCTGCGCGGGCTGCAGGGCGCCCTGCCCGAGGGCGGCTACAGCGTCGGCGTGGGCACGGGCACCTATACCGAGACGGTGAGCGTGCCCAGCCACGTGCGCCTCATCGGCTCCGGCGCCGGCGTCACCACCATTGACGCCGGCAGCGCCGGTAGCGCGGTGACCTTCGACGCCGTGACGGACGCCGAAGTCTCGGGCATGACCCTGCGGAACGCGAGCGCGAGCGGGGCCGGCGTGGAGCTTAAGAACGCCGCCAGCGGCATCACTATCGCCCGCAACGTCATCGTCGCCAACGCGAGCCACGGCGTCAGCCTGGCGGGAAGCTCGTCCGGCGTCGTGAGCTTCAACACAATCGTCGGTAACACCGGCGCGGGCGTGTACGTGAGCGGGTCGGACACCTGGGCCGATGTCCGCAACAACATCGTGGACAGCCATGAGACCGGGTTGCAGGCCGCCTCCGGTGCGCTAATCCGCAACGACTACAACCTGCTGCACAACACCACCAATGTCTCCGGCGTCACCGCCGGAGCAAACACGCTGACCAGCGGCCCCGCCTTTGCGGCCGCCGGCCACTACATCCCGACCGCAGCCTCGCCAGCCGTTGACGCGGCCGACCCACGGGCCGAGGTGCCCGTGGCGGGCGGCGTGCGAGCGGACCTGGGCTATAAGGAGTTGGTGGCCAGCCCGTTGACCCTGGTGTTTGGCCCGGAGATAGCCTCGACCGTCACTGGCAACTCCGGCGTGGCGAAAGTCGAGGTGGGGGTGGTGCCGGTGATTGATGCGACGCAGCCGGTCACGGCCACGCTGCCTACGTCCTGGCAGACGCTGACGCCGTCGACGACCAACAAGCCGCTCTTCTACTGGACGCAGAGCGTGACGCAGAGCACGAGCGGCCTCTACCGGGTCTACAGCCGGGCGACGGACGTGGCGGGCAACGTGGAGAGCGATACGCTCGACTGGTACGAAGGCACCTTTGTGGTCGACACCACCGCGCCTACGGTGAGTTGGGGCACGCCAGCGCTGCCCGGCACGACGAGTGAGGCAGCGGTGCTGGCGGTGGCACAGGTAGCGGGCACGTTGAGCACCGGCGCCGGGACGCGCAATGATGTGGCGCAGGTCTACTTCAGCGTGACCGGGCCGGGCGGCACAATCAGGTATCCCGCCGAGGGTGGCCGGGCGTGGATACCGCTGCCTGCGACGGGCAGCTACACTATCAACGCCGTGGCCGTGGACGAGGCCGGGAACCAGGCGCAGCAGAGCGCGACGGTCATCGTCAGCGCGAGCAGCTCTGCGGCGACGGTGACGCAGCCTGCCACAAATAGCGTGAACACGAGCACGCTGACGCCGCGCGGCTACGTCCGCTTCACCACAGCCGGCGCGGGCCAGGTAGCGGTGACGGTGGACGGCGCCACGGTTCAGGCCACGCTGGAGCAGCCAGGGGCTGCCTTCAGCGCCTGGTCCGCCGACATTACGCTATCGTCCGGCGACGGGGCCAAGACTGTTACGGTGACGCCAAGTCTGGGTGGCACGGCGGGCGCCACGACGAGCCTGAGCCTGACCCTGGACACGACGACGCCTACCCTCGCTGTGACGAGTCCGGCGGCCAGCACCACCGTCACTCAGACAGTGGACTTTGCGGGCACGGCTTCCGACGCGGGCAGCGGCCTCGCGCGGGTCGAGGTTTCCATGGACGGCGGCTACACCTGGCAGCCGGCAGCCCTCAGCAGTGGCGCCTGGAGCCTGAGCCAGAATCTGCCGGCCATGCAGGATAATGTAACCTATCCGGTGCGGGTCCGGGCGGTGGATGAGGCGGGCAACATCACGCTCGTCGAGCGCCCGGTGGCGGTTGATAGTATGCCGCCGACGGGCCTAGCCCCGGTCACCTTCAGTCAGCCGCAAGGGCAGCACCTGCAGCGCGACACCAGCCTGAGCATCACCTGGAACACGCCGGTGGATGCCAACGGTCCCGTCCAGGTGCTGCTGGCTGTGGACCAGAGCGCCACGACCATACCCAGCACCACGGTCAGCGGCATCACCGCTAGCCACAACTTGAACGCTGTGGGTGACTGGTATGTGCACCTGATGGCCCAGGATGCAGCG